>CAZPEK010000012.1:9023-14954 GCA_964585555.1 uncultured Leptospirales bacterium
ACCTGGTATTGATCGGGAGACCGGTTACCATTGCTGCGGTGGGCATGGGAGCCGAGGGAACATCATATTACTTTAACCAGCTCGGAGAAGCTCTGAAAAAGGCCATGATTCTCACCGGATGCAGCAGTTTAAGAGACATATCCCGTGATCTGGTAAAATCTCTCTCTAAATAGACCGGTTAATTCTCATGACAAGAACTACCTGAGAGATAAAAATATCTTGCTTTTATGAAATACAAAAATAGTATTGAAACAAAATATACATACGGGGAGACCTGTCGATAATGCGGATAAAATTATGGGGTGTCAGGGGTTCTTTGCCTGCTCCCGTCTCAAATAAGGAATATCAGGAAAAACTTCGGGAAGTTCTTAAGCTTGCAGCGTCTTCAAACCTGAATGACAGCAGCCAGGTAGGCACATTTATCAAATCACTTCCCCATGACCTCAAAAATGTTTACGGTGGCAATACCACCTGCGCTTCTGTAACTTCCAAAAGCGGCAAAATCTACATTATTGATTGCGGTACCGGAATACGGCAGCTTGGCAACGAGCTTATTAAACGCGAATTTGGTAAAGGGGAAGGAGAAGCCACCATCTTCCTTACCCATAATCACTGGGATCATATCCAGGGGCTTCCTTTTTTTAAACCCATTTATGTCCCGGGAAATAAAATCAGATTTTTCTCCCCCTATCCCAACCAGGAAGAACTTCTGAACCGCCAGATGAGCGCCCCGAATTTTCCAGCAACCTTTGACGGCACCGCCTCCACCAAGGAATTTCATCTCATCAAGGCTAACCAGGAAAAACCCTACCAGCTCGAGGATGACCTCTTTGTTGATCTTCACCCTCTGACCCATCCAAATGGCAGCTTTGCCTACCGGTTTAGACAAAACGGCAAAACTTTTATTTTCGCCACGGATGCTGAATTTTCCGGCGAAACCCTTGAAAACCAGGGAGCCCATTCAGATTTTTTTCTCAATCCTGACCTGCTGGTTCTCGACTCTCAGTACACCCTTGAAGAATCATTTATGAAAATTGACTGGGGCCATACAAGTTACACCATGGCAGTCAACTGCGCTCTTCGATGGAATGCCCGCAATCTTGTGCTTACCCACCATGAACCGGATTATCCTGATAGAAAGCTTTTTGAAAACTACCAGCTGGCCATACAGCATGCAAAGGACAACCGGAACGATACCCTTCAGATATTTCTCGCCATGGAAGGAATGACCTTTGATTTATAAAAGCCGAAACATCTACCAGGTTATTCTTCTTCCTCTGTTGCTTATCCTGCTCATGACACCCCTGCACAGCCAGAGAACCAAATCGAGTCTCAGCGCGGGGGAGCAGCGCTATGCTGAAAAGGGGCTCAAAGACAACCGATATTTTTTTTACTTCATCAATTCATCGGTCTCAAATCTCGGATCAGATGAAGAAAAAAAAATATTTAAAGAGGCTATTCAGAGAGACCTGATAGCCCAGATTCTCTACATGAAATTTTCCTTCCATGATTCCTTTGTAGAAATAAAACACGCTCAGAAACTTCTCATCGACCTGTACAAAAAAACCCTTCAAAATGATATTGATACAACCATGAAACTCCTTCATTCCTTCGCCCCGGAAGTGGTTAAGAAAAAAAGCAAAAAAGCCCGTCACTACCTTTCCCTTGGCTACCGGGATGTTGCAATTGCACGGCAATACCTTCTAATGGCCGACAATTACCGTCAGACCCTTTTTTCCATGAGACTTTATAAATATGTACGGGCCATTAAAAAAGCCAAGCATGGAAAGCGTTATGCATTTCTCTCAATAATTGAAACCCGGCAGATGCGGAAATCCCCGGCAGCAATCAAGTTACAAATTCGACAGCTTTACAAAGAAATGCACGGGACTTCTGATGAGACAAAAATAAGCACACTTCGCAAAGAAATTGGCCTGATAAAAGAAGAACTTGCCCTCGCTAAAGCTGATCTCGGATATCTTTCATTTGACCAGCTTGCCTCTCTGATCGAGAGGATAAACAGCGGCCAAAAAGATTTCCACAGCATTCTCCATCATGATAACTATTATAAGACCAAAGACGAAAAATCTTATTTCGACCAGATATGGGACAATCCGCAGCTTGACGAAATAAAAGAATTCAGCCAGTACCAGATGAAATATTAGAAGGTATCATGAAACTTCGAACACTCACTCTATCTGTTCTTATTATAGCCACTTCCTGTTCAAACCGGAATCTAACAGGAAAAAACCTGACGACCACAGCCGCTTACTCATCACCGGAGAAAATTATCTCCCAGCTCAAGTCAAAAGCCGAAACACCATCAGAGCATTTTATCCTTGCCAGGGCCTATGAAAAAAAGAAACAATATAAGCCTGCTCTTTTGCACTATGCTAACAGCTCTTTCAGTTCGTATCGAAACACTTCTCTCAGACTTTTTGCCCAGCCGGTCTACCGCCATGTGTCGGGCTTTCATTTTAAGTCACCCTACTATGATGACGCCCTTCTCCAGACAGCATTAATCTTTAACAGGTACCGGGAATATCAATATGTTTTAAAATTTCTCGAATTAATCGATGACGACAACAGGTCACTTTTCCGTGAATCCCTTGAGCTGAAAATCCGGGTTCTCACCAGGCTGAAAAAATATCCTGAAGCCCGTAAAGAAATAAAAAACGCCCTTAAAACCTTTAAGGCCCCGTCAGTAAAAGCCCGTTTTTATATCCGGCAGGCTTCTCTTAATGAACATGCATCACAGTATGAAATGGCGAAGGAAGATTACATCTGGATTTTAAAAAACCACAGAAACAGCTGGCAGGAAGGCGTTGCAGTCCGAAGACTACTCTCCGCTCTCAATTCATCACGAATTAGTTTTATTACCGCTGAAAAACTTCTCCTGGCTGAAGGCCTCTACAATTCAAAAGACTACAAAAATGCCTTCTTGCTGCTTGATGATCTCTATAGTCAAGGGAAGTTAAAAAAACTATCCCTGCTTCTTAAATCAGCAGCTCGATATAAAAAATATAAAAAAGCAGACGAGATACTTTCAGGAAAAAATTCCCATTCACGGCACCGACTCACCTATGCGGAAGAATTATGGAAAACCGGCCGGGAGAGCAGAGCTTACAAGGAGTACCAAAAACTGCTTAAAGAGACCTCCCTTTCCAGCAAATCGATGGTTCTCTACCGTTGCGGAAAATACCACGAAGATCGACGGAACCGTAAATTCATCGATTACTTTTACAAAATGATAAACCACGATCCAGCAACCATCCATGCCGGTGAAGCTCTCTGGCTTACAGGACGCTTCTACCTGAGAGAAGAAAACCGAAAAAAGGCAATACAATACCTTGAAGAAAGTCTCCTGAGGGATCCATCAGGCAAGCATAGCGATCAATGCCGTTTCTGGTTATGCAGCCTCTACCGGCAGCAAAGAGCCAATGCAAAGTACAATCACCACCTCATAAAAATGGTTTCAAGAAACCCCGATTCAACCTATACTTGGCGAATACTTCCTGAAATTGCAAAAACAGCATCTATCCGTAAACTTAAAACAATGTACCAATCTTCTCTCTCAGACAAAAACATGGAACGAGCTCTCTATTATCACGCACTGTTAACACTGGCTGAATCTAATGACACCTTGCGAACAGCACGTATAAAGGATTTTCCAGAGAGTACCCTCGAACCTTATAACAGGCTTGATTCTTTAATATTCAAAAAAGAAAATCTTCCTTCACAAATAAAAAAGCAGCTAGATACATATTTTTCATCGGGATATCGCAAAGGCATAAAACGTACCATCGAGACTATCAACCAGATGAATATATCAAAACCTGATATATATGCGGGTATCTGCAGGATTGCATCACAATATAACAATTATTTTTCAGCAGTTTACTATCTTCAGCTACTCATGAAAGAAGAGTCAATAAAGGAAAACTTTTTTATCCAGAGCGCCAGGGTCAATACCACATTACTTCCTCAATCCTTCGAAGAGTGTGTAAAAAAGAAATCCGCAGAATTTCACATAAAAGAGGAGCAGATATTTGCGATGATTAAAGCTGAATCTCTTTTTAATCATCGGGCAGTCTCTCCCGCAGGAGCTACAGGTCTCATGCAGCTTATGCCCGCAACTGCCCGGGGAATAGCCCGACAGCTTCACATGAGCCATTACGACCTGAAAGATCCCTGTACATCAATAGCAATGGGAGCCCATTATATCGCCTGGCTCAACAGGTTTTTTAAAAACGATTATGATCTTGTTGTGGCAGGATACAATGCGGGAGCCGGAAATGTAAAAAAATGGAAAAAGAGAATAACCCTGTGGGGAAAAGATTATTTTGCAGAATTTATACCCTTTGCAGAAACCCGATACTATATTTTCCGTACCAATAAATACCTGCACCAGTATGCAGCGTTATATCGTTAAAATGACTTTAAGGGCTGACACAGAAAAACCGGCTTATGTTTTTGAGAAAAAGCATCTAATTCTTCTTTCCATTATATTTATTCCTCTTCTGCTGTCAGCATGCTCAAAAAATATCGCCTTAAAAACATCAGGCAGCAAAATAACCACACAGAAGGCAGTTGCTCTTTACCAGTCAGATAACTGGCTTATAAAGAAAAAGGCTATTCACAGTATTATAGAAGAATTAAAAACCGATGACATCAGAGACATCGAAGATACTGCTGAAAAAATACTGCTCCAGGCATCTATGGATAACCACACAGCCATTCAGATTGAAGCGGCAATCGGACTTGGATATCTAAAATCAAAAACATCCCTCTCAATGCTTCTGGCTCTTGCGGCGCCCCCTTCATCAGATAATGTCAGATGGTACGCGATACAATCATTAAAACGCAGAAATTCCCCTCGGGCCCTTAGAATATATCTCATGGGCATTCAGAGCAAAGACTGGATTATTCGGGAAGTCTCAATCATTGGGCTCCTCGCCCTTAAGGGAGAAAACCCGCAAAAAAAGAACCTTGATGCCATTTTACAATGTCTCAATGATTCTACAATTCCAGTAAGAGTCAGCACCCTGAAAAATTTACAAATTCAAGACAGGCGAATATATAGAGTAATAATTAAAAACCTGTACAGAAAAAAACCTATAGCCCTGTTAACCGCATCACTGGAAGCAATTCGAGGATATATGCTGGATGAAAAAACGAAGGATATTATTATCGAAATGCTGAGCCACCCGCACGCCAGAATAAGAATTCTGGCACTACGGGCCTTAAAAGAAGACAGGAAAATCAGGTTAAACAGAGGAAGTAATTATTAAAAAAAGAACCGTATCAGTTTCCCTTCTGACGGGAATCATGAATCCTGTTTTTATTATCATCTCTGTCACGCTTATACTTTTCCAGCAGGTCTTTTTTCGTGGTTTCATCTATATCCAGAACCGTTATCATTGAAAAAATATTATCCTTTGATCTCCGGTAATAATATATAGCCCTAACCAGACCCCGGGGAGAAGCGCTTGTCGCATTGATATACCGGTCGAAATAATCATTCGCTTTCTGAACACCAAACTTGGCATTTCCTAAAAACCTATCAGCGCTGTGACTTCGCTTTTCACCCCTCAATCCCCTCTTAAGAGACTGCTTGATGTTCATTTTAAGCGCCATATTTAAAAGCTTTTCTGAATCTTCTTTATATTTTTTCGCAAGTGTCTGAGAAAGCTTTAAAATTTCTTTTTCATTTTCTACGAATTTATCAGCAGCAGCTTCTACTTTATTTTGTTCATGTCACTAACCAACTCAATACTGTCTTTCTGATGAATACCAATAGATTCTTTAAAGTCCCTTATACGATTCAGATAGGCCGTCTTCCGATTTTCGTAATCATGGGTTGCACTAGCCAAATCTACTTCCATTTGCAATGCTTCCCTTTAATAATATGATATAAATTTCCTATTTATC
>CAZPEK010000012.1:14964-17611 GCA_964585555.1 uncultured Leptospirales bacterium
GTCAACAAGGCGGGTTAATTCGGCTTCCCCTCCACCATAGTTCATCACCGCCGTTTGGAGAAGCTTAATATATTTAAAATTTTGATAGCTGAGCCTCTTAACAATCTTAACCGGGCTTGATTTTCTGGATGGTGGTCCGTATGCTGGATCATACGTTGACCTGTATTGTGACAACGCCGGAAATGACACAGCCATTAACAATATAACCATACAGATTATTCGAAATCCTTTTACCATGACAAATCTCCCTTCTCATTTCTGCATCCCTGCAGATACTAATTTAAGTGAATTTTAACGGTGAAAACAATAAAGTCAAGAAAAATAGCACCATTTTAATAATTTGGTCACAAATTTATTATACTTCTGTAAACAGTATCTTCTGTATTAATACCCTAAAAATTGCATTGAAGAGGCTCCATATAACACAGAATACATTATATCAAGCAGTCGTACGGGGAATTATTTATTTTAAATACAGGAAGGAAAAAAAGAGGAAGAACTATTTTTTCTTATGATCAATATGAATTTTTTTAACTTTACGCCGCTTAATCTTGGGAGCGCCTTCAGGATTATATTTTTCCTGAACTTCCTCAACTGGATGATCAATGAGCATTCTCACAACTGCTTCGGTTTTGTTGAGAATATCAATAAGAATAAGGTTCTCTTCATCAGTAAAATCCTGAAGAAGATAATTTTCCATAGTAATCCCTTCAGGTTTCTCAGATATCCCCACACGAATCTTGGTAAAACGATCCGATTTTAAAGCTCTTTCCATTGAAGCAACACCATCATGCTCAAGAGTAGAGTACATAAAATCAACACGCATTTCACCAAGAGGAAGTGAAGAGTCTTCAACGATACAGATAATATCTTTTACATTAATACGAAGAAAAGAGGCTATATACAGAACAGATTCTCCAATGAGATTAACAAAGGTTTGAGGCTTCAAGAGGACAACTTCCTGTCCCATGAATTCTCCTCTTCCTATAATTGACTTTTTTTTCTTTACCCGGACATCAATACCTTCATTGTTGCCAACAATATCGATGACTTTAAAGCCAATATTCTGCCTGTTATTGGCGTATTTTTCTCCTGGATTTCCAAAGCCAACAATTAACTTCAAAAAACTGTCACCTCATTATGTTTTTAGTAACGACAAAAAAGTAGATCCCACGACGGAATCTACTTCTTCAACAGCCTGTATAATAAAAAAGTTACTCTTCCTCAGAAGTTTCTTCTTCAGAAACTTCACCTTCGATTTCTTCAGTTTCTTCCAGCTCTTCTTCTTCAACAACAGCCTTCGGAGGATTACAGGCAGCGATAACGCCTTCAGGATTACTTCTCAAAACGACACCCTCGCCGAGTTCAACATCCTTGGCATGAATAGAATCATCCACCAGAAGCTCAGTAATATCAACTACTATTTTCTCTGGAAGGTCCTTAGGAAGACATTCGACTTCAATCTCTCGTTCAGAGATATCAACAACACCGCCGAGTTTAATTCCCTTTGCTACACCAACAATCTCAATAGGAACCGTAGTATTAATTTTTTCACCTTTGGTTACTTTGAAAAGATCCACATGGGTCAGGGAATCAGTAACAGGATCGAGCTGATAATCTTTAACAAATGCCATTGAGTCATCATCCTGTCCGGGAACTGAAATCTCAAAAATAACACTTTCTGAAATAGAACCACGAAACAACTTAAAGAATTCTTTTTCTTTAAACTGTATCGTAACACTGTTTCCGTGAGAATAGAGAACCCCGGGAACATACCCGTCTTTTCTAAGTCGTCGAACGACATTTTTACCAAATTCACTTCTTGGTTCTGCAACCAGTTTTTTATCCATTGTATCCAACCTCAAACAGGAATTTATTATCTACACAAACAGTGAACTTACGGATTCGCCATTGTAAATTCTTCTAATAGCCTCTCCCAAAAGAGGAGCGACTGAGAGAATAGTCAGGTTTTCTGTTCTACTCTCTTCTTTTATCGGTATTGTATTAGTCGTAATAATTTCTTTAAATGCTGCATCTTTCATCTTTGAAATTGCATCACCTGAAAGAACGGCATGAGTAAAAAGACAATATACATCAAGAGCACCAAATTCTTTAAGAGCTAAACCGGCTTTTGAAATTGATCCCCCGGTATCTACCATATCATCTATGAGGATGCAGTTCTTCCCCTCAACATCACCAATAACATTCATAACTTCTGCAACATTCGCTTCAGGGCGTCTTTTATCAACAATTGCAAGACCCGCATCGATATTCTTTGCCAGAAACCGTGCCCGGTCAACTCCCCCGGCATCGGGAGAAACAACAACTGCGTCTTTAATACGTAAAGACTTAAGATAATCAATAGCAATCGGAGATGCAAAGAGATTATCAACCGGCACATCAAAGAATCCCTGAATCTGGTCAGCATGCAGATCCATAGTCAGAAGACGATCAGCTCCGGTAACCTGAATTATGTTTGCCATTACCTTTGCTGAAATTGGCACGCGCGGCTCCACTTTACGATCCTGCCGTGCATATCCAAAGTAAGGAACAACTGCTGTAACCCTTTTAGCTGATGCACGCATAGCCGCATCTATTATCAGCAGCAATTCAATAATATGGTCGTTCGTCGGATTACAGGTGGACT
>CAZPEK010000012.1:17621-21361 GCA_964585555.1 uncultured Leptospirales bacterium
ATACATCATGTCCCCTGACATTATCCTTTAGCTTAACTGAAGTTTCCCCATCCTTAAATCGGTTCAATTCAATACTGGAAAGTTCAACACCGAGATAATGTGTTATTTCTTCAGCCAGTTCTGGATTTGAAGATCCGGAAAACAGTTTCATTGTACTGTTTAGCATTATTATTTCTGCCTGCGTATCAATTCTTCTTCAAGTTCTTTCAGATCTTCCCGGGTATTAACACCAGTTCCTTCAAAAGGGTCATCAAGCAACAGAGTTTTAACGGTAAAACCTGAGGTTAAAACATGCCCCAATGCATCCGGCAGGTAATATTCGCCTTGAGCATTGTTTGTATCTATCTTTTTTAATCCTGCGAACAGGAATTCTTTATCAAAGACATAGGTGCCGGTATTGACTTCGGTAATCTTCCGAATATCTTCATCAGCATCCTTCTCTTCTACAATTTTCAAAAAACTACCTGAAGAATTTTTCAGAATTCTTCCATATCCTGTCGGATTGTGAACATCCATGGTCAAAACGACAGCCTTTGCTTCTTCATCAAGAAGGCTGATCATTTTTTTAAAAGTAACAGATGAGATAAGGGGAACGTCTCCGCAGGCAATAACAAGCTTTCCCTGAAAATCTTTCAGGGATTCTTCTGCCTGCATCACTGCATGTCCGGTACCAAGCTGTTCATGCTGCCAGGCATACCGGACACGATCGTGAAGAGACTCCCTGACCAGATCTCCTTTATACCCGACCACAGTAACAATATCAGTTACCCCTGCCGCCTGCAAAGCTTCTACTACATAGTGGATAAGAGGTTTATCCTTCAAAGGTTGAAGAACCTTGGGGAGCGGCGATTTCATACGCTCACCCTTACCACCTGCAAGAATGATTGAAGATATCCCGTTTATACCCGGACTCCACTAAATACTTAATTTTATCTGAGGCGCCAGGATTCGAACCTGGGAGTGCCGAGACCAAAACCCGGTGCCTTACCACTTGGCGACGCCTCATTATATACTCTGTATTACTACAGAAAACAGGCTTCCGCCTGTATTATACAAAATCAGTAAGAAATACATGTTTTATTGACTTTTTCAGTTTTTCCGCCGCTTCTTCAGCTTTATTCCTGCTGTTAAACAGCCCTATAACAGTTGAACCGGAACCGGTCATCATGGCGAATTCAGCGCCTGATTCGGCAACCTTCTCTTTAGTCAAAGCTATATCACTATATTCTTTAAATACTACACTTTCAAAATCATTTACTGCAATATGCTGTAATTCAGAAAGATCCCCTTTTTTAATAATATTCCGAAGATTTTCTTTTAAATACTGAGTCTCACTGTCAGAAAGAGAATGGGTTTCATCTCTTTTCAACATCCGGTAGGCTTTACCGGTATCAACATGGATCCCGTCATTTACAACAAGGAGAGAACATTGAAGCCCTTCCTCAAGCGGTTCGATAACTTCACCGATACCTTCACAAAGAGAAAACCCCTGCTTCAAATGAACATCCGCCCCTATTTTTGCAGCGATTTCATGCAATGCAGTCTCATCAAGTCCCATTACAGGACCAAGAAGCTTTAACGCAGCGGCTGCATCCCCACTGCCGCCTCCAAGACCGGCTCCTGCTGGAATATTTTTTTCAAGGAGAAAGCGAAATCTTCCACCACATCCAGACATAAAAGCAGCTTCTTCAATCGCCCTGGTTATAAGATTATCCTTTTCTTCCAGGGATTCAAGAATGTCCGCAAAGGTTCCACCGGCACTTTGAATCTCAACACGCAGGTCCCGGGGATCAGTATTTACTTCAGCATATTCAAGTTTTAAAAGATCTGCCAGATTTATGTGAGCCATAAGACTCAAAATATTATGATACCCGTTACTCCTGCGGTCTAAAACTCGGAGAAAAAGGTTCACTTTTGCATATACTTGCATAAACCGGCCCACTGCTTATAACTAACAGCTTATTGAGTGGCAAAATTATTTCAGGCACCTAAATTTGTCAATAATTAATTAAATACAGACCTATTTTGTGAAACTTAACACTTGACACAGGCCTTTGAGGAAAATAAATCATTTAAACACGAAAAAGGAAGATGAAATGACCAGTGAAATAAAAAACATTCTTCAGACAAAAACCCTCTTGATTTTTGATTGTGACGGCGTCTTGTTCAATTCAGAAAAGGCAAATCTCGCCTACTTCGAACAATGCCTAAAAGAGACATTGAATATTCCCCTTGCGGGACATCTTCGCGAAAAGGCGATCTATATGTCTGTACGGCAGCTTTTCCGGGAATTAGTTGATAATCCGGGGGAAGTTGAAGAAATGTACCGAATCAGTCAGGAAATTCCCTATGACCCCTATCTTCCTCTGATTAAACCCGCCTTTGATTTTGAACGATTCCTCCTTCCTTTAAAAGAAGAAAAATACCTTGCAGTAGCTACAAATCGCGCCAAATCGTTAGTGAAACTCTTTAAATACTTCAACCTTTTCAAATACTTTCACTATAAAATTTCGACCTGCAGTGCCGCGCCAAAACCGGCACCGGACATGCTTTTTAACTGCTGTGATTATTTTGATGTTGAGGCAGCGGATGCTCTCTTTATTGGAGACGCCATTTCAGACAAAAAAGCCGCCGAAGGGGCACACATAACCTATATTCATATTGGAACCACCCCCGACACCCTCTGCATAGATTCTGTGCCCGAGTTATTGAAATAATGTTTTTATATTTACGTGTGAATGAACGATAACTATAATAGCATAATACATTCTCTCCATTTTAAAAAGAAGAGCAATAAAACGTGTTTTATACAGAATTAACCTTTATATTTGCAAGTATTGTAATTGCAGCGGCCGTCGGCCTTCTGCACATTATCAAGCGTATCCACAGCAACCAGAACCGGCTCTTTGCCTTTCTGGCTCTTCAGGTTATCGCCCTCAATATTTTTCATCTTATTCTGCTCCTGGATCTTCAGGAGTTTTCAAATATTCTGATTTTCAAAATCAACATGGCGATTCTTTTATTAATAACACAGACCGCCTTTCATTTATTCCAGATGTATCCCGATGGTCTGATTTTAAAAAGAATAGGAAAAATAATAGCCGGCTCTATCCCCGGATTTTTGACACTGATTTTTATTTTTTATTCAGATACAATTATTCACGACATTAAAATTGACTCTTTCATAAATGTTTTTCCCGGGAAAGCCATTGTTTTCTATATAGTACCCCTTTTCCTCTACAGTGCAGGCGGCATTGCAGTTCTTCTTTATAAATCACGAAAACTTGAAAACAGGGCCCTGAGACATGAAATAGTATATATGCTTGTCGGTTCCACCATAAACTACTCTCTCGTACTGGGGCTGATCTTTTTCTGGCTTATTTTTTCAGATTTTGAATCCTTTAAAAATAATTTCACCAATGTTCCCCATTTGCTTCAGCTTCTCCTGGTACACTACGCGGTATGGGACCTGAAAAAAATTGACTTCAGATCTCTCTATCGACGTACCATTTCATGGATCGTCCTCTTTATTATTCTGGTTGTACCAGTAACTGTCAGCCTCTATTTCAGTAAAGATCAGCTGTTGAAAGATGAAGCGATAGCAACAGGTATAACCATACTGATTTTTACCTATCTGTTTTTCACATACCGCTTTGCAAAACCTCTCATTGATAATATTCTCAACAGAGATTACAACCAGTCCCTTGATGAACTTCGATCATTTTTTGCCCCCCTGGAAT
>CAZPEK010000013.1:0-21094 GCA_964585555.1 uncultured Leptospirales bacterium
ACACTTACCCGGCAGGTACGAAAATAGATGCCCCGGGACGAATTAAGCAGGGGCTTCATAAGCAGGTTACTCCGCAGATCTTCACCGGAAGTTTTACAGGGAATTGTCAGCATTGCTGTATCTCCCTCATTAACCATACCCCATTTCTTCGGTGGTGCAAATCCCCGGAAGGCATATCTCTTCGGCTCAATCTTTTCATTAATAGTGATACTCTCCCTGAGACCGGTACTCGAAGCCCCCGCCCCCAGTATTCTAAAAAAATTTTCAGAATAAAAGGCGGCAATCATCCTTTTTTTATAAATTCCATAAAATGTTTTTCCCTCCCAGTCAAGATGAATGGAATCAAAATCATTGAATACATACATGGTATTGCTTTTAAGGTATCCCCGGGCGAGAAAGAGGGCCAGGCTCATTTTCAGACTCCCCAGGTTATACGGTTCAAGAAAACGATAATGCTCTTCAGCGGTCTTTGCTTCTGCGGCCGAAATAAAAAGGCCAGGAGATGCGTTTTTTTGATCAATCAAAGCATAGACATCTTTACCCTTTACTTTGTCCGGGGCGGCATATCCGTCCCGGGGAAAAGACATTTCTCCCCCAAAGCCCTTTTTGACTCCCTGGACCCGGTACCAGTATTTCTGGCCCCGCACCGCCGTATTGTCCCGATACATGCTGCCAGAGACCTCTCCGATCATCCTGTAGCCCCCTGAGACGGTGGTACTGCGAAAAACCCGAAAACCATTTATTCCTTGAGGAGAAGTCCAACTCAGGGTTATCGCTCCCTGACCGGATGTAATCCCGTCTATCACCGGAAATTTTTTATTCTCTCCCTTCAGCGAATTTTTTAACCGGAGGATAGCCTCAGAAAAGGCTGCAGGGCCGCTGACTCCATCAAGTGCAACATGTATTGTATCGAGAATTTTTTCTTTCAGAGGATCATAGAGTATCAGACAATTCTCATGAAGAAAAAGAAAGTAACGGAACCTTCGGCTCAGAGCCTCCCTGGCATACCGGGACAGGACGCCCTTATCTTTTACAACTTTTACCACTTCAGCTCCGTGAAGCCGGTACAGGAGAGATCCGGAATGTTTTCTCTTATTTATGAATAAACTTCCCCCCCCAGCCCTTTCTTTTTCTCTTTTCTCAAGAAACAGGGGAGAGGAAGGAAAAGGAAAGGAAGAAAATATCGAAAGAACCAGTTTTCTTTTACCCCGGTTAAAACAGGGAGAGAAACTGGCCTGCAGAGTGACCCGGTTCCCCTTCTGCTCAGGGGTAAAAAAACCCTCCCGGATAACCAGTCCTGAGGCTCCATCCTTTAACTGAAAGCGACAGGCGGTAGAAGTAACTCTTTCTCCAAAGCTGTATCCCCTGAGGCTGATACCAGTCAGAAGGGCTTTGCTGCACCAAAAAACCTGCTCAACGGCCTTCAAACGCCTGATATCCCTTGTAGTGAGAATCTTTCTGGTCCCGGCAGGTGTGAATAAATCTACAGGTTCCCCGGAAACTGTTACCACGGAAAATGTATCAGATAGATTAAGAAAAGAAAATTTGTGCGTATCCAGGGCCTTTACCAGGAGTCGAATATCATTTTCAGAGGCTCCACCTGCTTTAAAAACAGCGATTCCTCCAGGCCTGGGACCCCCATTCATTCCCTGAACCGATAGCACCATTAGCGCTGCAGTCATGACAGATTTTCTAATAAAACCCATTGTCACTCCATGAAATCTCTGAATAATCCCTTAGTGCCTCTAGTGTACCATATTTTTCATTTTAGATCAAATACCAATTTTTCTTAAGTATCTGTTGACTCTTTTGAATAATCAGATATTATTAGATAGTGAAAAAACCAGAAAGGAAGTGCTTTTAATGTTTCGATACATTTACCGTAACCTCTACTTTCTCAGCAAGGACCTCTCTAAAAATATACTTAAGGCGCTCCTTTCTAGCTTTGGAATACTTTTTCTTATATCCTTTATGGTTTTTTACCTCTCTTTCAGGGATTCTGTAAAGGACTATATTGGTAAAAAAATATTCGGAACCATGGCAATTAACGAAATTGTTATCCATCCGAAACCCCCTCCAGGGAGAGAAGTATTCAGTCCCCGAACCAGCAAAGAAAACACCATCCGCTTCTGGCAGGCGAAAAAAATCAGCCGTATGAAAGAATTTTCCCGGGTCTACCGGCTTATCCGCATGGATCACACCACCTGGGTAAATGTGACTCTGCTGGGACAGACAAAACAACGGCGTTTTCCCCTTTATGGTATTGAACGGGAATTCTTCAAAGATGAACTTCCTCAATGGAAATCCTTTCGACATGGTGAACGGGTACCGGTGATTTTCCCTCAGTTTGGCCTTCAACTTCTCAACAACTACATGGCCCAGGTTGGATATCCCCAGTTTACGGCAAAGTCTCTCCGCGGTTATACCGGTCTGCTTAAAATTATCACCGCGCGGGACAATACCAACAATGAACTCATTATTGAAAAAAACGCTTTTTTACACGGCATGTCTAAACAGATCGATTTTCTTGGCGCCATGGTCCCCCTTGAATTTATCACTTCATTCTGCCGGAAACACCGAATGGATTCAGGAAAACCGAGAACAGGATTTTCCTACGTACGGATGTATGCCCGGGTTAAGGATATCAAGACCCTGCCCATGGTAACGGCAAAAATTAAAAAGCTCGGTCTCCGTGTTCAGGGACAGAGTGACATTTCCAGTAAGGCAAGCCGTGCCATGTCAATCATTGACGGAATGTCTATAATAATTGCCTTGATACTACTGCTTCTTACCGTCATTTCTATTTTTAATTCATACATGGTAATTGTGTATAACAGAAGCTATGACATCTCTCTAAAAAGAGTAATAGGGGTTTCAAAAACCCGCATCGTGCTTACTTTTCTTTTTGAGGCCGCCCTGATCGGGGCAATTTACGGAGCCGGGGGCTTTTTAATCGGCGCCTCGCTTATCCAGTACCTGTCAGATAATCTACAACAATGGATTCCCGCTTTAAAGGGCCTCACCTTTACCGGTGCGGGACTCCACGTGTTTTTTTCATCAGTCGGCGCTTCGATGCTGATTTCATCTCTGTCTGCATTGATACCGGCATTTTTAGCATCAAACCAGAACCTGTTCAAAACTATGGGCAAATAAATATTTGAGGGAGCCACCGACAATGCTTGAGATTAAAAATGTAACACTGACCTTTGGTGAACGGCACATACTTGATGACATATCCCTCCGTTTTGATGACCAGAAAATCATTGCCCTCACCGGAAAATCAGGTGCCGGGAAAAGCACCCTCCTCGGCATTATCTCCGGCCTGATGCGTCCCAATAAGGGGACCGTTCTTTTTGACGGCCAGGATATTTTCAAGTGGGGCGACTGGAAACGTTCACGATTCAGAAACAGGTCGATGGGTTTTGTCTTTCAATTTTTTAATCTCTTTCCCGACATGACCGCGTACCAGAATATCCTCTTTCCCGCATCACTAAACCCTCGGACTGATAAAAATATCAAAAAGGAAGTTGATGAGCTCATTGAGCTTCTCGGTATTGAAAAAATCAGCACCCAGTACCCGGCGACCCTTTCGGGAGGAGAACGCCAGCGTGTCGCCATAGCGCGGTCAATCATCAATAATCCTAAAATACTACTCGCCGACGAACCGACAGGCAATCTCGATGATGAAACAACAAAGGGAATCATCGAACTTTTTATTCGTCTCCGGGAAGAACGGGGCATTACGACCATTCTGGCAACTCATGAGAATGAGCTGGTAGAGCACTCAGACTGCATCTATCATATTGAAGAAGGAAAAGTAGAGAGTATTGACGAACCGGGCCTCGCCATCAATACTATCAAACACAGGAAAAGCGACAAGGAACGAACGCTAAAAGCCCAAAGCCCTAAAAAACCATCGAGTAAAAAGACAATAAAAAAAACTGCAGCATCAAAAAACAGCAAAAAAAGTACAAAGAAGAAATCTACCGGAAAAAAGACATCCAAAAAAATTCGATAATTCACTGTTCAGAATCAATCAACCTTAAGGCACATAACCGCAATCTCCCGATACCGGTCAGTGATCAAAAGTTCTGTATCAAGTTCAGGGCGACGAGCCAGGGCCTCTTCCATAATTGAAGAAGCATATACTGCCGTGTTATTATTTTCAGACAAATGAGAGAGAAGAAGATACTTTAAGCGGGTAGTTGCGTATTTGTAAATGAGGCGCGCTGAGTCTCGGTTTGAAAGATGTCCCTCTTTACCGGAAATCCGGTTCTTCAAAAACGCCGGGTAACTTCCCGCTTCAAGAAGCTTTTCTTCATAATTAGTTTCAAGAAACAGTACATCACTCTCAGCCACGCTCTGAATAACATTCTCACAGGGAAACCCGATATCGGTAAGCACTGAGATCGACTTCCCCCTCCATGAAACGGTAACGCTGAGGGGGTCAGAGGCATCATGATATTTCGAAAAAGTAACAGCAGAAAGCTCTCCAATTTCCAGGGTCCCCTCTCGGGCAATAACCTGCACCAGCGAAGGGGCGACATCAAGAGATGCGGCTGCCCGGGTCTTTTCAGTGATATATACCGGTATGCCGCATTTTCTTGTCAAGACGGGAATGCCGCGAACATGGTCGCCATGCTCATGGGTTACGACTATGCCTTTGACCCTGCTGATGTCAAGGTTCAGCCTGGCCATTCGATCGATGATCTGCTTTGCTGAAACGCCCGCGTCAACCAGGAGAGCCTCGTGGCTGTTTCCGATATAGTAACAGTTGCCGTTTGAGCCTGAGGCGATGGCGGTGAAGTATATGGTATTATTCATAGGTTAACACGGGCTTTTTTATTTTCGATAAGGCTATTATTTCAATTACCGCAAAAGGCGTCCATATACGGTTTATCAATTTTGAATACTTTTTCTGAATTAAGGGAATCTTTAAAAACAGTCTATCCGTGTTAATGGAAAGAATTATTTTACAGTTATCTTGTTTCATTGTTTTGATGACAATCTTCCTTGTGAAGAATATTTATGTATACACAGTTTAAATCATCAAATATATTTTCATAAAAACTACATTTTCAGCAATAAATATTCATCCTTCTTTTTATTTTTAGAATAAGCCTTAATTTCTATCCCGAGACCAAGGTCATCCAGGTAATCTATTAATGTAGAAAGCTTCATATCTTTTCTTGACTCAAGCTTTGAAACCCCTGATTGTGAAAAAGACTGGATATCTTCCTGCTTCAGGCCCTGCTTTTCTCTCAATTCTGAAAGACGTATTTGAAGTATTTCTTTTTCAGCGTCTTTATATGCACGTTTTTTATTTTTTTCCGGAAGTTGAGAAGCAAGTTCTTCAAGAAAGCTGCTACCTTTTTCTTTTTTCATGTGCCACCTCCTTTAATCGTATATACTCATCATATAGTTTATCTGCTGCTGGAATCATTTTATTGTAAAATTTCTTATCACCACGCTTATCGCCGCCAATAAGTAAGATGACTTTTCTTTCAGAATCAAAAACAAAAAATATTCGAAATTGCTTCTTTCGCAACATCATCAAGAGAAAATATCCATTCGGCAACAATATCAGTTTTTTCTATTATCCACATAGTATTAATACACATAATCCATTATGAAGTCAAGTGAATATGCACTTAGCTTCATATTATTTTCAATACCCGATTCTACCAAATAGACGAAGCTGAAACCTCAAAAAGCAATTTTTTACTTTCACTCCCCAAAAAATTTAAACATTGACAAAAACAAAAAATCAATAAAACCTGCTTGCTATAGAACAAAATCGGCTTTATGATTTATATAGTATTAATATTTTAGTTTAATCATGACAGCGGAGCTATAATTGGAAATAGAAGCGGGTATTCTCAGTGAAAACAGCGAGCTTGTTGATGATATTCAGAACAGCTGCGAATCGTGTCAATTCCGGCGCTTTAAGACGATCGATTCTTTGAGATACGAGGGGTACTCCCTGTTGATCATCGACGGGGATATCTTTGAAGATCAGACATCTATTCAGTTTTATCTCTCCCGTATCAGGAAAAAAATTCAGGATACCCCGGTGATACTTGTCTTAAGGGTCAATAATGTCATACAGGTTGACCGGGACTGGTTTTTTGATGACTTTATCCTCTTCCCCTTTCGGAAAAACGAGCTGAGTGCCCGGATAAACCTTCTTCTCTGGGGAGCCGAAAGCAGCGAAGACCTTTTAACAGCGGGAAACCTGAAAATCAATCTGAAAGAATATTCGGTCTATTATAACAACCAGAAGCTCAACCTGACCTACAAGGAATTTGAGTTATTACGACTCTTTTTTCAAAACCGTGGAACTGTCTTTTCACGAAAAGAGCTTCTCAACAGGATATGGGGCGTCGAATATATCGGGGGTACCCGGACTGTTGATGTTCATATCAGGCGCCTCAGAAGCAAGCTGGGAGAGAAATTCGATACCATGATTGAGACCGTCAGAAATGTCGGTTACCGCTGCCGCGAATAGTTTGAAAATTACTTGCCATATTTATTAATACATACATAATTGCACGCTATGTTCTAAAATCAGAACAATTTCCTATTCGTGATTCTATGTGAGGTTTTAAATGAGCCAGGAGAAAAAAATTGAAAAGATCCTCGAATCCGCACTGACCGAGGAACTTCCCGAGTACCATAAGCTGGTAAAGGTACTCAAAAAAAAGCTCCCCTTCTTCGGAGGGACCCGACGAATTGCCGCCGCCCTGCTGAAAGAATACCTGGGCGACATTTCCCGACTTGAGCTGGAACCGGACAAACTTTTGAAAAAGACCGAAACCGGAAAAATCCTTTTTGAAGACATTAAGGACGGCCGCGCAAGGCTCTTTATCAATATCGGAAAAAATCACCGTGTTAATACCGGTGACCTGATCCGGGAAATCGTCAAACGGTCAGGGGTTGATGGTAAGAGTATCGGAAAAATCGATATTCATTCAACCTATTCATTCTTCGAAATCCCCGAGCAGTTTGCAGAAATGGTCTACCACTCCTTTGATAATGCACGCATCAAGGGTATCTCAGTCGTGGTTGAACCTGCAAAAAGAAGAAAAAAGAACGGCAGCTGAAAAATAATGAAAGGGACTGTTCAGGATACATCTTCGAACTGTCCCTTCTGCGGCAGCGGGAGCAAAGAATCTTTCAGCGATACTCTGCACCGGTGCCGCGGCTGCGGTCTTATTTTTAACAGCGGGCACCATCCCCTTTCATACGATGACAATTATTTTATCGATGAATACCGAAGTCAGTACGGCCGAACCTACCAGGAAGACTTCCCCCATATCTACAGCCTTGCAGAGAAACGCCTGGGTCGTATTATCGCTTCTGGCACTTTCAGCGATCTCTCGGCCCTCAGTCTGCTCGATATCGGTTCTGCCCTTGGCTTTTTTTTGAAAGCTGCAAAGGATATTGGCATTGAGCGCCTTCAGGGTATTGAAATTTCAGAGTATGGCGCCCGGTACACCACTGCAGAATTCAGCATACCGGTGACCAGGGCTTCTTTTGAAAAGGCAGATTTGAAAGGAAGTTATGACATTATCACTGCATGGTTCTTTGTTGAACACTGCGCCTCTCCCCGCATGGTACTGGAAAAAATATTCGCGTCCCTTGAACCGGGGGGCGTTTTTGCCATGGCGGTACCCTCAGTATTCGGCCCCCTCTTCCGCAGGAAACGGGGGGAATGGATTGCCACACACCCGCAGGACCACCGCATCGATTTTACCCCGAAAAGCGCTAAAAAAATATTAAAGGAAATCGGCTTTAAAAAAGTAACGGTTTTTCCAAGCGGCATTCACCCTGAGCGGGTTATGACTTCCTCATCACTCTTCTTTCCCCTCTTTGTACGGCTCTATACAGTTTTTGCCCGCCTTACCGGCTATTCTGACACCATTGAGGTCTACGGACAAAAATAAAGCCACAGGCAATGGTCATCCTTCATGGTACATTGCTTCGATCTCTTTATGATACGTTTCGTTAATAAAACGGCGCCGCAGCTTCAGGGTCGGGGTGATCTCACCGGTCTCCTGGGAAAACTCCCGGGGCAGGAGAGTAAACTTTTTAATCTGTTCAACCCTTCCGAGATCCCTGGTCCGCTCATCAATCACCTTTCGGTACAAATCTTTAATCTCTGAGCGGGCAATCAGGTTTTCCCGGGATGTAAAGGCGATACCTTCCTTTTTCGCATATTCTTCAAGCACATCAAAGGCGGGAACAATCAGGGCGGCAATATACTTTTTACCTTCACCCACCGCTGCAGCATACTCGATAAAGTAATCTTCAGCCAGAAGGGTCTCAATCAGCTGGGGTGCGATATTTTTGCCCCCGGCAGTAATGATAAGGTCTTTAATGCGATCGGTAATATAGAGAAACCCGTCCTCATCAAAATATCCGATATCGCCGGTTTTAAACCAGCCGTCTTCGGTAAAGGATGCAGCGCTCTCCTTCGGCTTATTGTAATATCCACTCATTACATTGGGACCTCTAAATTGAAGCTCCCCGGTTTCACTATCAACACGCCCGTCAACAAGGGGCAGGAGGGGGCCGTTAGAACCAAAGCGTATCTGATCAGGCTTATTGCCCACTACAACCGGAGAGGTTTCCGTAAGACCGTAACCCGAGAGCACTGTAACACCGGCATTGTAGAAAAATTCCTGTATCTCTCCGGAAAGCGCCGCTCCGCCTGAGGTAAAAACCCGTGCCTTGCCGCCAAAAACATCCCGTATTTTGCTGAAGATAAGACGATCTGCAATCCGATACTGCAGCCTGGTGAACAGGGGAATCCGCTTCTCTTCATGAATTCGTGAACCGTATTTTTTACCCACTCGGACCGCCCAGTGAAAAAGGGCCTGCTTGAAGGCAGAAACTGTTTCAAGACGCCCGTAAATAGTAGAGTACATTTTTTCATAGAGACGGGGCGCACTGTTCATATGAGTCGGCTTTGCCTCCTGGAGAAATTCGAGAATTTTTGTATGATCATCACAGTAGGCAATGCCCCCGCCAAAGGCGAAAAGCCCATAGCACCATGAACGTTCAAAGACATGTGAAAGGGGAAGGAAGGAAAGGGCAAGATCACCTTCTCCCGAATCATAGAGCATGTAGTTACCCACCGACCATTGCTGGTGCATCAGGTTTTTGTGAGTAATAATTGCGCCCTTTGGCTCACCAGTGGTCCCTGATGTATAAATAATTGTAGCGATGTCATCATAATGAGCTTCATCAAGAATTTTTTTCAGATTACCATCAAGACCGCTTTTTCTTCCTTTCTCTAAAAAATCATCAAAACTTATTAATGAGGGATTACCACGGTCATACTCTACACGCCGATCCATAATAACAATATATTCAAGACTCTTTGCGTCTTTAAAAATTTTCATAACCCGATCATACTGTTCCTGCTTTCCTGTGAACACAACACGGCATCCCGCATCGTTGAGAAGGTAGAGAGTTTCCTGTGCCGTATTGGTCGGGTAGACCGGTACACCAATGCCCCGAAGAGCCATGGTTCCCAGGTCAGCAATATGCCATTCAGGCCGGTTTTCAGAGAAAATGGCAACCCGGTCACCCTTTGAAATACCGAGGGCAAGGAGGCTCATGGCAGCAGCACGAATATTTTCACCAAAATTTTTCCAGGATATTTCCTCCCAGGTATCATAACAACGGTGTTTCAGCACCGGTTGATCACGATACGTTTCAACCCGATCAAGAACAATACGTACAAGATGCTTTTCCTTATCCAGGTATTCCTGAAAAAATTCCCGGTAGTCTGTTCTGTACCTGTCTCTCATGCCTGTAGCCCCTTTATATTTTTAATATATGTTATTCCCTGAAGAGGATATTTGTACACTTCGAATAACATCTGAAACTGAAAACTCATTAAAAATACTAAAATCAGGAGAGGGGGTCGTTCAGCTTTATAAAACTGGCCTTTTTTTTACTGTGAAGGAAGTTTTTTGTTCCGGTACTGAAGGGGGGTCATACCGGTCTCTTTTTTAAAAACTGTATTAAACGAAGATTTAGAATTAAAGCCCACATGATAGCCGATGGAAAGAATACCCCGCTTTGGTTCAGCAATAAGTATCTCCCTGGCTTCTTTAACACGAAAAGAATTGATAAACCGGGAGAAGCTCATGGAAAGCCTGTTGTTGAGAAATTCAGAGAGCTGATGGGGCGTAAGGGCCAGGTGATCAGCCAGTTTTCGGAGAGTCAGGTCACTTTCACGAAAAAGTTTTTCTTCCTCCATAAAAGCCGTAACCTGCTGCGACAAAACTTCAATATCAATCCCCCCCAGCATGGAGTTGTGGTAATGGCGGGCACGAATTTCCCGTTTCAGAATCTGAAAAAACTCCGGATAGCGTCGATGAGCCAGAAAAATTCCAAAAAACAGAAAAGAAACCAGAAGGTTGCCAAGATGAAGCAGCCAGTTTACCGCGGCAACAAGACCCGAAGAGAGACAAATAATACCGGTCACCGCCGCACAATTGGCGACCATCACGACACGCGCTGCGGTTCTGGTTTCCAGGTGATGACGAAGTGCAATTACCTCTCTGAACACCCGGTACATGTAAATCAGTATCATAATACTCCCCAATATTATGACAATCTTCAGGGGGTGAAAGGAGCCTTTAGCAAAAACTTCCCCCACAATTTCCTTTCGTACCTCTACCGGCTGGACGTGAAAGGTCATTTCAACCAGTAACGCAGCCGCAGCGGGCAAAAAATGAAGCACCGGGAAACGATGCAGTGATTTTTGAGGAAAAAGAAGGGAACAGTAATAAAAATAATGAAGGGGACCAATGGCAAAAATGCCCGTTACAACCAGAAGTGTCAATATCGGATACTGAAGGGTATACCCCGCCGCCGCCATGCCGGTACCGGTAATGCAGAGGGCATCTGCCCCCAGGACTGACGCGGCAAGATAGTTGCTTCGGCTTCGCTGAGGACCGATGAGCTGTTCAATCGCCATAAGCAGGGCAAGGCCTGCGGCAAAAAAGGTCAGCTTGCCTGATATGATACCCAATACTTCCATACCGCCATTTTAAGACTTCACCAAAGACCGACAAGAAGATTCTAAAAAAATTTCACCCTGCAGCCTGTGAAATTATGGAAGCCGGTATGCTCTGACTGTATTATGAAAAAAGGTCGGAATCAACAACAGTCTTTTCTCATGAATATATTCAAAATCTGCTGACTGAATCTTTTTCGCCATTGTATCTAAAAGCAGAATTTTTCTTTTTCCGATTAATTCGGTTCTACCTGCCCAGTTACTTACAATATAGGTACCCTTCTCGATACATTTCAGGCCGTCTATTTTATCATCATGGGCAATCAGTAGTTTCGGTTTGCCACTTTTAAGATTGAGATCCACAATGCCTGCTGCGGTACCAACAAGGACTCTATTGCTGTCCATCAGCATGCCATTGGCATTCGGGTAATCCAGGGTAACCCATTCATTTATCTTTTCATCCTTAAGACGATAAATTTTAGAGGTTTTCATATCAGAAATATAAACTGTTCCCTGCTTATCAATAGCAATATCATTGAGAAAAAGGGCCCCTGTGGCTGCGATTGTCGCTATTATTTTCTTTTTGCTGATATCAATTTGATGAACCCGGTTGATATCAGAAACAAATAGCTGGCCTTTAAAGATACCCATCCCCTTCGGGGCGTCTAATCCAGTAATCCATTTCCTTTCGAGCACCTTTCCATCAAGACTGATCCGGGATAGATAGCCAGCGTTATTTTTTTCCAATGGTTTCCCATTTATATTTGAAACATATAAAATTTTATCTACTTCATCATACATTACCGATTCGGGAACCTGTAAAACAGCATCGGTTTCCCAGAGCTTAACGGGAACTATATTTTTCGGAATACAAAAATTAAAAGCTAGTGATGCTGCGGCAATAAAAAGTAATACCTGTATTTTTTTCACGACAGACCTCCTGAATAATAGTTACTGTTAAATAATTATAGCAATAATCAGGAAAAATAAAAAAAATTTGTTATTTTTTTGTCCTTTTTCCTGAAGAATAAACATTTTTATTTAGAGACATAACTTTTTTTCATTGCAAAAGAAAAGGACTTCCTCTACAGTACCTTTACATGAAAATCAATATCCCCTGGTGGGAACTAATTTCTTCACGAAAATTTTCTGACACAATATATAAATCAATACAACAGAGGTGAGACTATGGCCAGTTATTACCGAACAATCAAAGGCAAAAAATATGACCGGGCCCTCCTTGACCTGGCGGAATCCCTGACATCGGGACGGGGTGACGGACGAATATCACTGCAGGACGCCCGGGCCATCCTTAAAAAAGTAAAGGATGGCGGCGAATACAGTGATACAGAAAAACGAACCATGCAGTACATCAGGGACAACTTTAAGTTTACCGAATCTGCAAATAAATGGTTTCGCGATGAAATCCGAAAATGGGCTGCTGCCAAAAAGAAAACCGTAAAAAAAGCTCCCGCAAAAAAAACAGCACAGAAAACACCAGCTAAGAAAAAAGCTGTAAAGAAGAAGAATGTAAAAATAGCCCCGGCGAAAAAGAAAAGCGCCCCAAAAAAAACCATAAAGAAAAAACCTGCACCAAAGGCGAAACCAGTACCTGCAGAACCATATGTCTCCACAGTCCCGGAGCCGAGTCCCATCCTTCAGCAACAACAGCATCTGGATGAAAAAGAGGGAGTCCCCTGGATTAAACTACTCATCGCCCTTATTATAATCATCGCGGCAGTTTTTTTCATTAAAGCACTCTGGAATGACTCACCCGCCGGAGATACCGGTTCTACTGAAGTAAAGATTGAAAAAAAGGCGGCAGTCCCGGAAAAAGCCTCAACACCACCGCCGGTTGTAAAGAAAAAAGAACCCGTAGATGAACCTGTGCAGATTTCTATTGAACGACAGGCTCCTGTTGTTGAATCCATTGAATCCCTGAAAATTTACTTTGCCAAGGGAAGTGGCTGGATCAATCACACACAGAGAACCAAGCTGCTAAAGATTTCCGAATACCTGAAAGCTCATCCAGAAAGAAAAATATTCATCATCGGTCACGCCTGCAGTCTGGGAAATGCAAAGCTAAATAATGACCTTTCTCTCTACCGGGCCCAAAACGCAAAAAAATACCTGAAACTGAAGGGTGTAGCCGAAGGCCAGATTATTCTTATCGGTATAGGGGCAAAGCATCCAGTAAAAAAAGATTTATCTCCTGAAACTCTGTGGGAGAACCGGCTTATTGAATTCGATGTCCGGTAAGCTGTAATAAGCTGAATAAAAAATAAAAAAATTCACAGGATATTCCCTGACGGCGGCCTTTATGGCCGCCTTATTTATTCTCTTCGAGTCGGGAACCTTTTGCCTCTAAAAATATTATCAGCCGGGATCACTTCCCCTTACTGCCGGTTTACTGGTTCTTACCGGGGGAGAACAACTTTTTTTGTTGAGACATGAACCCGCACCGCATGAGACAGATATGCTTGATGTCCTGAAAAAACAACAATCATGGTGGAAGTTTTTCTTTCCATGTAGTATTTTTAATATATAAGATGTGGCTCTGTTATACGATAAATACCATGTTGAACCCTGGAGGCAATCCATGATCGGCTTTGTTTCTAATATGAATATCTCTGAAATTGCTGCGGCCCATAAGATAGAAGCGATTCAAACTGAAGAACTCCCCCTCTGCGGGCAGCACCTTCTTCAAAAGGGTAAAAAATCTGCAACCATAGGCAAACTGGCCAGTCTTGATGAATCATCTCCACAGGAGGAGATACTCTTTCTCTTTCAGGCCCTTCTTGAAGAGGAAAACATAACCATGGAAAACCAAAGGGTTGCCGCTTTTATTCTGGTTAATTATTTCATTAAAGAAATCGTAAATGGTGCCATGGATCCGGTTACCGGAGTGGAGCATCTTTTAAACCAGGTCTATTCGAGGGTCAACCGGCTCTACCACGATGTTAAATTTTTCGGAGATTCCCTGCATCTTGAAAAACTCTTCGGCCTTTACTATGCCATGGAAGATCTTAACAGCGACCAGCAGCAGGAAGAACTGGAAAAAACCAGGGAAGAAATCGATGAAGCAATAGAAAAAGAATTACTGGTACTGGCAAAAGAATATGACTCAAAATATCTTTATGCACTCGAAGATAGAACCTGAAAAGCCGGGAATTCAATAAAAACCTACTCTGCGGCAATGACACAATTGCGGCCCCCTGCCTTTGCCCTATAGAGAGCTTTGTCGGCTGAAGCAACCAATAAATCCGAATTATCTATCTCGCCAGGAATCATGGAAGCGACACCAATACTGACGGTCATGGCTATCTCTTTTTCTTCTACCATGAAGACCGTCGATTCAATTTCTTTTCGTATCCATTCAGCGACATGTCGGGCTCCCGAAAGATCAGTACCATTAAGAGTGACTGCAAATTCTTCACCCCCGTACCGGGAGACCGAGTCCATAGGTCTATGAATATTATTCATGATAATCCGGGCAACCTGTTTAAGGCATTCATCCCCTGCCTGGTGCCCCCGAGTATCATTGATCTTTTTAAAAAAATCAATATCAATCATCAAAAGTGAAAGATTCATTTTGACCCGCAGGGCATGATTCCAGTTCTTTTGTATCCGCCCATTAAAAAATGAACGGTTCTTCAGGCCTGTCAAACCATCCATAATCGACAGGCCAGTAAGCATTACATTTGCATCAGCCATGTACTGAATGACAGTTTCCAAATCAACGGTTCGTTCCTGTACCCGCTGTTCAAGAGAGACATTCAATTCTTCAGCCTTTCGCTGTGCTTCAGTAAAACGTTTCGAAAGAATACTGTTCTGGATAAAAATAAACCCAAGGAGTCCATAACTCGCCGTACCATAGACAACAAAGGACGGTACCATTACCAGATTCTGCATGGCAACAAAATCAGGAATAACCGCGGAGACAAGAAAAATAAGACCTGCCAGGGATTGCCATGCCACCGGCCGGCCATGGCGTATAGCCCGAAACATTGCTATAAAAAAATAACCAATCATAATCAAAGAAAGTATAAAAACCAGTTCAACAATTATAAAGGATTTTCTAAAAGGAAGTAACAAAACCGGCACAAGAAAACTGATTGCCAGGATCCATATTATATTGCGAAGGCGAATAGAAAATTCTTCAGGAAAGAGAAGCCAGAAATAATGATAAAAAAGAGGAATCCCGGCAAAAAAAGTCAAGACATCAATTTTGAGAAAAATGTCAAAAAGAAAAGGTGAGCTGTTATAATTCAGTTCATAGATAAAACCGCTGCTGACCAGGAGCCTGACTGCAAAGACCAGGCAAAGCAGTGCAATAACACATGAAGAATATTCCCGCCGTCGTTGAAAAAAAAACTGGCCGTAATATAATCCCATGATAATAAAAACACCGAGGGTAAAATAGACTAATGCAATTCTAAAATAAATCCACTGGTCAAGGGATGAACGGTTTCCCAGTGAAATATTCTTAAAAATACCCCCAAAATAATGGTGAAAGTTTGCAACCTGTAAAATAATAACAATTTCTTTTGATGGTTTTTCAAATACAATAAGTGAGTGACTCCTTCCGGGTCGAGTCTCTTCCCTGGAAAGACCAATTGTCCCGCATTCAGCATAGGGCTTTTTCTCTACTTTTGCATTTATTTTTCGGGATGGAAGGATATAAAGACGGTAGGCCGATGAAACATTTCTTACTAAAAGGGCTGGTTCGGTAAAACTCGAAGTTTTTATATTTTTAATTTTTAAAAGGTAAGTGCCGACACCATCACCGGGACACCGCCCTGAAAAGACATCAAGATCATTGTTCCATTTACCGGCAACATCAATGACTTCACCTTCCCCCTTTTCTGAATCGAAAAAGTCACCGGCATTAAAGCTATCATCAGGCGGCAAAAGACGGTCTCTCACCAGGATCCATTTCCCCTTCAGGTCAAGCGCCCCGTCACGTTCGAAATCCCATCCTGCCAGGTCGATTGTTCCCTCGACAGCAGCAGGCATCTGCTTTTTAAGGGTGCATGCGGCAGCAAGAAGGGGGATACACAGAAGGAGCAGTGTTCCTCTCTTTCTTCCTTCTATAAAATTTAATTCCTTCATTATTTATATCCAGAGTTTTAAAACAAAGATATAAACAAGTATACCCGGTTAAACCCCTTGTTGTCTACCCTTCAATTACTGATGGGGCATTTCTTTTTTCAATATAAAAAAGGAGCCCCACAATTCCCATACCCGTAAGGGCACTCAAAAAAGTCATTATCTCGTTTGATGAGAGAGATGAGGGCACCCGGTTTGCCAGGTAGATAACTTCCTCTCCAATCTTTACCGAGTCTTTAAAGGGCCAGATCATCCAGAGGGAACCGGCCACCAGTCCCAGGAGAAAGCCCATGGTCTGATCATGGTAGCGCTTTATAAGAAAATTAAGAAAACGGCTGAAAAGAATAATACCGACAAGACAGCCAAGGGCAAAGACCCCTATCAGAGTCCAGCTGTGGTTGTCCACGGCTCTAATAACATCAAAATAGCCCCCCAGTAGAAGCAGAAGAAATGATCCGCTTACACCGGGAAGTATCATCGTTGAGATAGCCACAGCCCCAAGGATAAAAAAATAAAAAAGGTATACTGCGTCAGGAGAACCACTATGACTTTCAGTTGCCGGCGATTCACCGGCAGATTTTTTAAGAGCCTGTTCCTGTTTTACCTTTGCCTTTTCAATAAGGGCATCACCTGAAGAAACGGCTTCAGCGGTGATAACCACCAGGAGAGCAGCAATACAGGCAGCGATCCATACAATCCATGCCTTTTTTCTTTTTATCAAAACATAGGGGGCCCAGGCGGAAAACAGAACCAGTCCAAAGAAAAAACCATAGGTGGGATCATGATACTCTTTCAAAAGCATGGTCATGATTCCGGCAAGGGCAAAAACAGCAGAAATGGCCCCTGCAGCAATGGTAACAAGAAACAATGCGTCTATCCGCTTTAATTCTTTCTTAAAATCAGACCAGGCAGATTCTTTAAAAAGAAAAAGATTGAACAGGCTCTTTGCCGTGACACTGTTTATATTATGAAGAGCATCAATAAGACGCTCATAAATGCCGAGAACCAGCGCCATGGTTCCACCGGAAACACCGGGTATAATATTGGCAACCCCGATAACGGTACCTTTAAAAAAACTACTTATGATCATATTATTCTCCAGGTAAAAAACTCATCTTAGATAACTCTGGATATTTATTCTGTCAATGCTATTTCATGAAGGGTTGGCCGGGCACTGCAGATCTGTTAAAATCTATAACCGACTCCAGCACGATAAACGAGAGAATGGTTCAGATTAATTCCGGTAAATAAAAGCTGATAATCAATGCCGGTAAAAACGGTGAAGCGGATCCACTGGTAGCTCAATGCAGCACCACACCCCATCATGGCATCAACACGCTGAGAGGTCTCCGGACTGCCGAAGGTCCACTCACGAACAAGAATATGCCATGCCATACCGCCGCCAGCCCTGAACTGCAGATAAAATTGTGACCTGGCCAATGGCAGTGAAGCGGCCAGATAAAGACCGGGGACTAACTGGTGAAGCGCGCTTTTAACTATACCATCTCGCCTTCTCGATGAATAATGAGCATAGGAAACTGAACCCTCAAGGTAAAAATATTTCCCTGTTCTCCATCCACTCAGTAAGGGAATCAGGCTAAGGGGAACCCCGCTCCGAAAAAAGAAACCGTAATAACCATGATTTAAAGGCGCCTGCCATTTATCGAGGACCTGTACAAACTGGTAGCCCCCCTGAAGATATATTCTCCCCACCGGGTCTTTCTCCTTAGTCGATGGCCGGTAAACGGCTATATCGCGGGTATCACTTATGCCACCGGGATTGGTCACAACCAGGGAGAAACTTCCCTCTGAAGCGGGTCCGGTCATAATCCTGCATGCAACCAGATCATCATCCTTTACACGGCATTCTTCCAGCCTGACACTTTTGCCCCTGGTGTTTATTACAACACTGGCACCGGGTTCAAAATTTTTCCCCCTGATTATCACTTCCATATTTGATGATGAAGGAAGTTTATCCGGTTCCACTGAGGAAATTACCGGTGCAATCGGCTGCTTGATTATAAGTGGAGACCAGTCTGACCATGAGACAACTTTTTCAAAACGGTTTACTGCCCCTATCCTGACCTGATAGGTTCCCGGTTTAAGGACAAAGTAATGTTCTGATTTTCTGGTTCGTGTATTAAGAACAAGATTGCCATCAATGTCTTTAATCTGTATCGCATATGAGACGGCTCCTTCAACGACTTCCCACCGCAAATAATTTTTATTTAATTTTTTACCGGGAAGTCCCTGTGCAGAGGCTGACGAAGGCCAGCCGGTGAAACAAAACAATATCATAAAAATAATAAATGTAAAAAATATTCTCACAGCTTATCTCCATACTGAAGTGATGGAGATAAAATTTTCGGCTTCGCCAGGGGGGTTCCAAGGGTAAGAGAAAAAGAATTTTTAGAAACAGGCCCGGCAATTGTTTGTTCATTTGTACCAGGATGATTACTATAGGGCGTTACCATCCAAAAGAAACCGCCTTCCCGAAGGATGGAGAGATTTCTTAATTCATAAATAGTAGATTTTATCTTTTTACGAAACAGGAGCTGTCTGTTTCGTTGATTTTTAAAAAAAACTGAGAGAACATAATAATCAGCACCCGGGACCTCTTTCCAAATGAAACGCAGCCTGTCCCTCTTTGACATATTGATAACCATATCTTTCTGGGGAGAAATCAGAATCGGTCGCTGAAGAGTTGCGACAACATCAAACATACTAGGGCGGCTTCGCTCAAAATCTTTTCCCTGTTCATCTATATTAAAAACACGCCAGTAGTACCTGCCGGCTGAAAAACCTTTCAGGCTGTAATGATTCTCAGGAACAACCATTGAGTGTATTTTTTTTCTAAAATCTATTGATTTAGAAATTTCAAGGCGATACCGTTTCAGAATACCGCCCTGCCATACAAAATGCACCCTATCTGCTTTTTTATGCGCAGAAAGAAACAAAGTATGTCGATCCGGGGGCTCATCGAGGCGTATCGGTTCATGTTCTATAATATTTATAATTCGTGTTTCTGACCGTAAAGGCTTATCTCTCTCAGGAAGATTAACGGAAACACGCCAGTAATACCTCCCAACAGGAAGTGAAAAATCAGGAGACACTTTCATTGACATAGTTCTTTTTTCACCGGCTATTTTTGTAAATGCACTATCCTTTGCCAGTTCTAAATGAAACCGGACTCCTGGCTTCTTAAACCTCCAGGCAAAAAGAAATTTTGCTTTCATTAAATAAAGCCTGCTGGCACGCCACTTTTCGAGAGGATAAAGCAGTTGCGGTGGAGAGACCTGTCGCTGTGTCTTCAAGGTAAAAAAACGCCAGGGACTTTTAAGCTCATAGGGGAAGGATCCAAGTGATCCATTAGCCATAACCTGCCATTTATATTTCCCATCGGGTAATTTTGCTACGCCAATCCCTGATGAAACAGTTTTTATTTCTTTTACTTTTAGCTGGGAAGTTGGAACAGGCATGATACGGAGGGTATAGTTCTCCCCTTCTCTACTGCCATGCCAGTTAAAAAAAATTAAATCATCACTATCGACCGAAAGAGATGCTGTATTTTGAGGAGAAACCAGTTGTAAAGGTTTCAAAGGAACAACGGTAAGACGGCGTTGAAGACTTTGCTGATTTCCAGCGACCAGATGCCAGTACCAGGTTCCCGCTCCGACTTTCTGCGAGATCTGACCGCTATAAGCTGCCCGCCTTATGACTCCTCCGTCTGTATTGCGCATCACTAGAATTACCTTCTGTTTTTGGGGATTCGAACGCCAGCTGAATGAAATTTTATTTCCTCCCGCAGAGAGGAAATAATTATCAGGAGGCTCCAGTGGTTCTATAATTTTTTCCACTAGTGCGACGGCACTCCCCTTTGATTTGACCGTCGCAATCTGTCTGGTGCTCAGCTTAAAGGTTTTTTCCCCAGAGGCTACTTCCACATTCCCTTTAGACACCGTGAGTTGGACTTTTTTATCACTATTGCCGCGTAAAGAGGCTTTACTTTTATCCAAAATGATTGTACTTGAGCCGGATGTTACAGTAATACCATCGCTGCTATTATTAGTTTTTGCCTGGATACCTCCATACTTGAAATTAATACTGGCCCCTTTCCGGCCCGAAGCCAGAATAATCATACTTTCAGCATCCATTTCGATAACAGAACCATCAAGAAGCTTCAGAGATGCAAAGGAATTTTCCCAGGTCTGAAGATAGTCCCCCTCATAAACTGCCATCCTGTGCTCTACCGATTCCCATAAAACCTGATCTGAGAAACGACGTTTAACTGTTTTTTCAACATACGTTATTTCCCCCAGCTGTTTTCCATCTCCATGATAAATGTCCGACTTAAAGGTACGGTATAATAACACTGAGCACACCACTATCACTAAACACCCAATAGCAAGAACAATAAAGGTGTTACGTGATGATTCTGTATTTAACCTCGGCAATTCCATTTTCACTTGCCCCAGTTTCTTCAGGTTTTATGCCAATACGGTATTGCAGCTCAGCGAGGCTCCCCGGGGCATCAGGATCATCTTTACGGCCAAGAACCGTGTAGACATCCAGTGTCTCTGCCTTCCCCTTCACCTTAACCTGCTGCATTTTTTCCATAATAAAATCATCACGAAGTTGTTCATGTACATCTGCAGTAATTAAAATATCAGTGCCGAAAGGTTTATTTAATGCTTCAATTCTCGAAGCTATATTAACAGATTTTCCAATAACAGTATACTCCATTCGGTCAGCTGAGCCGATTTTCCCGGCAACAACATCACCTGAACTGATACCACAGCCATTATGTAAAACAGGATGCCCACCCTCTTTCACTGAAGCATTCATCTTTCTCAGGTTCTCCCTCATATGCAGGGCTGTCTCTACAGCCTTTTTGGCATCATTCTCATGGGAAACCGGAACACCCCAGAGAGCCATAAGAGCATCTCCAAT
>CAZPEK010000014.1:0-5685 GCA_964585555.1 uncultured Leptospirales bacterium
AATTTTTCCGCGCCTTTAGATGAACCTTACAGATGATCATCAATCTCGTGAAGTAAATCTTCCTGCTTTGCAACCGCATAAGTACAGACCATGTCACCGGTGACATTATTCATGGTCTCAAACATATCAAGTATCGGATTAATACCGAGGGCAAGGGCAACGATTACCGCGACCTGCATACCTGAAAGCCCCATGGTCTGGAGAATAATAAAAAGCAGCATAACACTTCCACCAGGAACACCGCCAACACCGACGGAGACCAGCACCGTGGTGATAACAAAGACAATCAGTTCTCCTGCAGTCAAATTAATACCGAACATATTTGCCGCAAGCACGGCAAACATCGGCAGGTGCACACAGACCCCGTCCATGTTTATTGTCGCCCCCAGGGGCAGGGAGAAAGAAGCGATTTCTTCATTGATTCCCAGTTCTTCCGTCGAGACCTTCATTGATACCGGGAGGGTCGCGGCGCTTGAACGGGTCACAAAGGCCATGAGGCTTGCCTCTTCCATACGTTTCATAATCTTAAAGGGATTCTGTCGGGTAGCGACCAGGAGGAGCAGTGGATAGACCACCAGCATCATCAGCATGATGCCTCCCACCACACCAAGGAGTACACTGACATAAGGGCCCACAATATCCGGGCCGTAGATAGCAAAATTTACCATGGTGAGAAAAAATACACCGATGGGAGAATATTCGAGAACCCAGTCTACGATTTTAAAAATAACTTCCCGTCCCGCATCAAAGAGTTCAAGGAGACTCTTGAGACGATCCTGCATTATTTCGTCGTCACTTCCTTCCATTGAAACCCTGATCGCAAGACCGAAGAGAATTGAAAAAACTATGATAGGAAGAAAATTTCCCGTTGCCAGGGCCTTAAAGGGATTTTGAAACATATTGAGAACCAGGTCGCGAAAACTGCTGGAAGTTACGGCCTTCTGGGCCACGTTCTCTGCCTTTGATGACAGGGTCCCTGCTAGTGTTTTCCAGCTGCCAAGATCGGCCCCGCTTCCGGGATCAATCGCCAGGGCAATAAGCACCCCGACGCCAGCGGCAAGGAATGAACAGAGAAAATACCAGATAATTACCTTGAGCCCCACGCGGCCGAAACGGTCAATGGGAAGCGAGGCGGCACCCACCACAAGGGAAAGAAAAATTACCGGGATAACAATCATCTTCAGCATGTTCACAAAAACAGTGCCAAAGGGAGAGAGCCATGTCACCACATTCTCTGCAAGGGTTTTCCCATAGAGGGAAGAAAGATACCAGAGAAGGCCCCCTGCGGCGGCCCCGAGGATAAAACCTCCAAGGATACGTGTCAGCAGTGATGTTTGAACATAGGCCCTGATAAATCGAATCATACCATTTCTCCCTGGGGAAGTTTTACATACCGGAAATGAGACCGATATTCCAGTTAAAAATCAGACAGAGAAGCTTCACATTAAAGTAGAGAACCAGGAAACCGAGAACTGTGATGATAAACATATTTGCCCGATAAAGGAAACGATCAGAAAATGATTTTTTTACCCGGTTAACAATAAAAGATATTACCAGAAGATATCCCCCCAGACCGATACACGCGGCGGCGATAAAAAGAATCTTGATTCCTGTTGTGATGTCGGGAAAAAGATTCAGGTCAAGGTAAAAACGATAGCCGATAATCCACCAGACCACCATGCCGGGATTGGAGATGGCCAGGGTGAATCCCTCAAGAAATGATATTCTTCCATGGTATTCAATAACATGGGGCTCCTGGTGGGTCAGGTCGTGGCGTTCAAGGTACATTTTTACCAGTAAAATCGAAAGAACAACAATGCCGAAGATATATATACCGATCTGAACTTCCTTTTTAACAAGAAAATAACCGAATCCGAAAAGGGTGAGAATACCATAAATCAGATCAGAGGTAACCGAACCGGCGGCGGTCAGGAGGGCCGATTTCATATGTCCCCTGAGAGAGCGCTTGATTACCTGAAGTTGAACAGCGCCGACAGGTATAGTCGATACTGTTCCGAGAAATATGCCGAATGCCAGTGTGGCAGTAAGTTTTAATATATATATGTAATCCATCATTTATCCTGAAAACTCCAGTGAGAGTATGAGGGGCCGCCGGAACTTCCCCTCATACTCTCACCGGCACTCATGTATTTTAAAATATCACATTAATCTCTATGAGCGTTGACAATTAGCAAAAATTGGATAATACGTCAAGATATATCCACGGCAAAAAATAACACGTCACCTTCAGCCCGGGATCAGTTTTTCCCTTGCAATAATGCAACAAAATCAGAAGATTAAGTAGTCAATCACTTTCATTGAAACATCAGGAGGGCCTCATGAACAATAAAACGATTCTCCTTAAGAATGGACTCATTATTGATGGAACCGGTGCGCCAGCATACGCGGGAGATCTCCTTATAGAAAAAGGCCTGATTAAAGACATCTCCCATGAATCAATTGATGCCCCCGCCGCTGAATCAATCGACTGCAGTGGCAGGGCTGTTTCCCCGGGCTTTATCGATATGCATTCTCACAATGACTGGTTTATGCCCTCAAGTGAAAAATTTGACTACTTTTCTCCCTTTATCGAACAGGGGATAACCACCTATATAGCAGGCAACTGCGGATTCGGGACTTCTGTATTCCAACCCGGCTCAGAGCATATTAAACTCCTTGAAGACAATCTCTTCAAGGCTGGACATCACGGTCTGACCTGGCGCTCCATGGATGAATACTTTCAGCACATTGAAAAGACGGGGCTCCACCAGAACATCGCCGCACTGACAGGTCACGGCACTACCCGGGCCTCTGTCCGCGGCTATGATGCCGCACCCATGAAACCTGAGGAAAAAAAAGAAATTCTCTCTCTTATCGAAGAATCAATGGAACAGGGCTCCCGGGGAGTTTCCTTCGGCCTCGGATACGCGCCCGATATTTTTACCACATTTGAAGAACAGAAAGAAGTTGCTGAAACAGTAAAAAAACATAATGGTTTTATCACTGCCCACGTCCGGGCCTTTTCCACTATTTCCGGGGCCTACCCGGTCATCCCCTTCGGCAAGGCCCACAACCTGAAGGCCATTGAAGAAATGATCAATCTTGCCCGTGAAACCGGGGTGAGAATGCAGATATCCCACCTGATTTTTGTGGGCAAAAAAACCTGGAAAACTCTTGATAAGGCTCTGAGCCTCATTGATAAGGCCATTGACGAAGGTCTTGACATACACTTTGACACCTATGCCCACCACTGCGGCGCCACGGTTATAACCGGTATTCTTCCAGAATGGTTTATGGCGGAAGTTCCCGCAGCTTATGAAAACAAAAAGCTTCTTCGCAGGGCCAAAAACCTGATGAAACTGTCCTTTGCCCTCCTCGGCTTTAACGCCGATGACATGCAGGTCACAGCGGCAAACCACCCTGACATGGACCAGTACAACGGCATGTTTGTCTCTCAGATCGCCACGGAACGAAAAAAGAAAAACTTTGAGACCTACATTGAGCTGGCGCAAAAAAGCAACAGCACAGCGCGAATGCTTCTTCACAAGTACAGCAACCATGAGATTATCCTTGAGCTGATGCGCCACCGGGCCTCTCATTTTATGACCGACGCGTGGATTGAACCGGAGGGCATACAGAATCCGGGGGCCTTTGGGTGCTTTCCCCGTTTTCTCCAGCTTGCCCGCGAAACAGGAGTCATCAGCCTCGAAGAAACGGTTCATAAACTTACCGGCAAAAACGCAGCCCGGGCGGGAATCAAAGACCGGGGCATTCTGCAGAAGGGTCTTGCGGCTGACATCACTGTCTTTGACAAAGAAAATATTGCCGACAATACGACCCTTGAAAATTCCAGCGCCCGGCCCACGGGCATCGACATGGTATTTCTTAATGGTAAAAAGATACTTGAACAGGGTAAAGCTATACCGGGAGTCTTTGCCGGTTCAGTCCTTAAATAAAGAACCGCTGTCATTGCAAAAAAATCATTGCCCGGCTGACGGATTCAGGTAACATTATTCCAGGTCTTTCTAACCAGGGGTTACCCTTTTAATTATGTGAGAAGGAAGTGTACATGCAGGTCACCCGATGAAAAAAAGCATTATCATTATACTTTTTCTTTTTATCTCACCCATTGGGGCCCTTTTTTTCTTCAGCAGCAGCTTTGCCCTCCCCGAGGCGGGAAAAAAGAATGATCTTCTCTACAAAAAAATCTACAGGTACTTCAAAACCAACAGCTTAAGCGGTGCTTATCTCATATCCCATGGGGGGAAGATTATTTCCGAAGGCTACCCGGGATACTCAGACATTGAGACAAAAAAACGATTAACCGATACATCCCGGTTCAGTATCGGATCACTGACCAAACAGTTTACCGGCTTTCTCATTTTTAACGCTATTGCCGAAGGGCGCGCAAAGCCTCATTCTCTCATTACAGAAAAACTCCCAGAACTGAAAGGGACTCCCCTTTCGACAATCACCATTGACCATCTGATAAAAATGACCTCGGGGCTCCCCCATAATTTCAATCTCCCGGACATGATAACACCACAGCTTACCAGTCACATCTATTCTGACAGCGAATACCTTGAGAAGATAAAAAACTACCGGCCTGCTTTTATTCCCGGTTCAAAGTTTCAGTATTCCAACCTCAACTACGCTCTCCTCGCCATTATTTTAGAAAGAACATACGGCACATCATGGGCCGGCCTGGTTCGCACAAAAATATTCCATAGATTTTCCATGAGCAATTCGCGGATTGGGGAAAATGCCAACCAGGATAGAAAAGATTTTTCCCGGGGCTATCTTTCTCTTCCTTTCTGGAGAACAGGAGTGCTGAAAATGCCACGATGGAACTACTCAATGATCCGGGGGGCCAGCGGCATAACAACCACGGTGCGGGACTTCATGGCATGGCAGAAGGCATTAACTTCCTTTCAAAAAAAATCTTCCGGCTTTAATCGGTACTTTGATTCAGGAAACAAAAAAAACAAATTCTATTCCTTCGGCTGGATAAAGAAAACAATTCTCCATCGCGGCAGGCGCATTACTGCTTACTATCATGCCGGACAGGACCCGGGCTTTGTTTCCTGGATTATCAGGATACGGGAGAAGAAACTGGTTGCAGTATGTTTCTGGAACATTGACAGGATATGGGCATTACGCCAGGTGAATAATTTTGAAGAGTTCATTGAGCCGCTTTTACTTGATCTGCAGATAAAATAAATACGACAACCTTTCTGCACCCGGCCTTCATAATAAAAAACCGCTTCATAACAGGGTATCCCAAGGGCTTGTCTAAAGCAGCCCCGGCAAACCAAAAGCCAGCTTTTAACGCGTCGCACAGGAATAACCAAAATCATTTATTATCGGTATGGTACTCCCTTTTTAATCCTGAAATCCATATACGTATAAATAACCATAGGTAGTTTCATTACCGAAAGGGTTAGCAGGACTGGCGACATAGACATCTTGTTGTGGAAACCGAGACTCCCATTTACTTTTTCCTCCGACAACTCTTTTATGCTGCCTATGAGTGATCACTCACTCTGTATAGACCCGAAACCCATGGAATTTAACTCAATTTTAATAAAATTTATACGAAATCACTATTTATTGCTTGTCAAAATACGAATTACACATTTAATTTGATATAATAGTACGTAAACGAATAGATACCAATAAAAAATC
>CAZPEK010000014.1:5695-11573 GCA_964585555.1 uncultured Leptospirales bacterium
AACAGCTGCGGAAATTTTTTTTACATCCGGGAGGATACCACTAATGAAAAAAATACTGATAATTACCGGCCCTGCGGGGGACGCCCAGGGATGGGGCAACATGGCGGCAACTGAAGACCTGTGCAAAGCCCTGAATTCAGAAGACAAATCCGCTGAAATTGCTTATGTTGAAACAATGGAAGACTTTGAAAAAGTTCTCGAAGAAAAGGATTATGACATCGTCTGGAGCGCCCTCTACTACATCTCAGAAAGAGAGGACATCATAGGCATGAATATCGATGAGGACGCGTGGCTTGCCGATAAATTTGACAAGAAGGGCATCCCCTACATCGGGCCCGATTCTCTCTGCATGAAAAACATGATTGATAAATTTTCGACTCACCGTATCCTGAGAAAAAACAAAGTTGCGGTTCCAAATCACTTTCTTGTGGGCCCTTCTGACCCGATCCCGGAAATGGACTACCCCGCCTTCGTCAAGCCAAGCTGTGAATCACGCTCTGTCGGTATCAGTGATGAATCGGTAGTACATAACAAAGAAGAACTTGCTGCACGCATTAAATATGTCAATGATACCTTTGAGCAGCCTGCCCTGGTAGAAGACTTTCTCCCGGGACAGGAATTTACGGTTCTGATGCTGGGCAATGACGGGAACCAGGAATTTTTACCAGGTCACGTTATCACCGATGAAGCCCACTACGGCCAGTACCACATTTTCCGCAGCGACATGCGGGGCGTCGGCATCACCAAGGTAAAAATACCTGAAGCTCACTCCGATGAAGCAAATGAACTGTGCAGGCAGGCAGTCACTGCCTTGAACTGCAAAGACCATGTTCGTGTTGACATGCGTTTTGCCGCCGATGACAAACTCCGTGTCATCGAAGTCAACGGCATACCGGGACTCAAGCCGATAAAAAGCTGGAGCCCCCAGCTCTATACCCTGTACCACGGCAGCGAGCAGGGTCCGGAAGAGGATTACCGCCGGCTGGTTCACCGGATAGCAGACTCCGGTCTGAGCAGATACGGGCTTAAGTAAATGACAATCCCCCACTGCCATGAATGGGCAGACCAGCTCAGGTCTGCCGATAAAATCTCGGGAGTAGATAATCTGGGGGGCTTTGCCTGTGACATCGACCTCACAAGTCCCTGTATCACCGCGGCGATTCACAGTGGCCATAATGTACGCAATGAACTACTCCCCCTTATGTCAATAACTGACGAGGTTCGTTTCTTCGAAGAAGATCCGGGTACCGATAGAATGATAAAAAAAAGCCCCGGCGCGGTATGGGGTCTCGATTCACGTACAGAATACGACCTCAACCGGCCAGCCAATAAGGCGGTTCCCGTAACCAAAGAAATGTTCTGGGGTACGGAAGTTTACAGCAAAAGGCCCGATGACGCAATGATCAGCCGAAGTATGGAAAAGTACGATGCCTTTTACCAGTTCATGGGAAGTCTCGTCACGGTACTCCTTGAGCGTTTTGGCTTCTGTGTAATTTATGATCTCCATGCCTACAACATCGGGCGCCAGGTTGAAAAGGGCCATACTGCGCCCCCGACCTTTAACATCGGGACAGAACAGCTGGACCGCAGGAGATGGGAAAGTGCTATCGATGCATGGATTTCAGAACTTAAAAAAATAACCATTCCGGGCCATAAAATACGGGTTGCAGAAAACGAGGTCTTCTTCGGAAGAGGAAACTTCTGCCAAACCCTGACAAAATGGGATGAAAGAATACTGGTTCTTCCTACAGAAGTATCCAAAATATACATGAATGAAAAAACAGGAGAATTCTATGAGGACATTGTTGCCTCTCTTGCTCACCAGCTTGGGAGTGCAGTAAAGGCCCATGAAGCTTTTTTTTCAGCAGAACCAGCCCGCAAGAAAAAAAGTGCGGGAGAGGTGAAAAGGACCCCGATCTTTCTTTTTTAGGCGTAACGTTGAAGATGGTGTGTTTGGCCCCTGTGGGACCTCACACACCATCTTCAAAGAACAATATTCTTACAAAAATAAAATACTGGTTGATGAATCACCGGTAACTATTTTAAACTAACAACAAGCTGAGGCAATCACATGAAAAACATTTATTACATCGACGGACAATTCGTAAATGACGACGAAAGCGTTATCTCAGCCCGGGACCTGACGGTTCTTCGGGGATTCGGTATTTTTGACTTTCTGATAACCTACAACAAGCGTCCCTTTTTTCTAAAAGAACATGTTCAGCGCCTTGAAAATTCAGCAAAACACATTGGCATGACCCTCAATCACAGTAATGAAGAAATATGCGCTATAGTTGAAGAAACCCTTAAAAAAAACACCCATCATGATGAATCAAATGTACGCATTGTCTATACCGGCGGCGTCAGCTCAGACGGCATCACACCTGAAGGGAACGGTAAGCTCATGGTTATGGTAACCCCCCGCCATATACTTCCTGATTGGTGGTACACTGACGGGGCAAAAATAATCACCAACCGGATGGAACGGTTCATTCCGGGAGCAAAGAGCACCAATTACCTGAACGCGGTCTTCGCCCTTAACATGGCTCATAAACAGGATGCAATTGAATCTATTTATGTTGACCCCGCGAACCGCATCCTCGAAGGAACCACGACTAATTTCTTTTTCTTCAAGGAAGGAAAACTGATAACTTCAAAGGACGGGATTCTTCCCGGCATCACCCGAAGTGTTATCCTTAAGCTTGCGGCTAAAGAATTCGATATAGAAGAAAGGGACATTGATTTCAGTGAACTTGAAAGCATGGAAGAAGTCTTCCTTACTGCATCAAACAAGGAAGTTGTTCCCATCGTTCAGATCAATGACCTCACCATCGGCAGCGGAAAGCCGGGGGAACGAACCCTGAAAACAATGAAAATATTCAGGGAATACACCGATGCATTTGGCAAGGGTCTAAAATGATATGAAAAAAATCGTCACCTGTCCATCAGACCTGCCTGTCACCCGGGCGGAAATCAATCTGAAGGCACTGGGCCGAAACTATAATGAACTGAAACGCTGCGCCCCCGGTGCCCCCGATATGATGGTTGCCGTAAAGGGTGACGGCTACGGCCATGGGGCAGTTGAAGTTTCAAAGGCTGCCCTTGCACATGGAGCACGCTTTTTAGCGGTTGCCCGTTTTAATGAAGCCTGCGCATTACGAGATGCGGGCATCAATGCCCCGATACTGATCTTCGGCTATACCATGGTACCACACCTTGGCTACGCATCAGAAAATAATATCAGCATATCAATCAATTCTATGGAATGTGCTGAAAAGGCATCCCGGGAGGCCCGGAGCTTCAAAAAACCGGTCCGCATTCATATAAAAATTGACACCGGTATGGGACGCCTCGGCCTCACCGCTGATGGTCTCTCTATGCAGAAAGACGAAAATGGAAGGAGTGCCGCTGAAAAAGTTATGGCCATTGCCGACATGCCGGGAATCGAACTGGAAGGGATCTTTACTCATTTTGCCTGTGCCGATCATAAAGATAAAAGCTCAGCAAAAAAACAGGCCCTGCTTTTCAAGGAGCTTCTCGAGGACCTCGAAACCCGGGGCTTAAGAATACCCTTTCGCCATGCGGCAAACAGCGCGGCAACCATTGAGCTCCCGGAGACCCATTTTGACATGGTACGTCCCGGCATTTCCCTCTACGGCCTCTGGCCCTCAAATGAAGTAAACCGGGACCGTATCGACCTGCACCCCGTCATGTCAGTAAAGTCTCAGGTTATCCAGGTTAAAAAAGCAGGCCCCGGCTTTGCGGTCAGCTACGGAAGCACCCATGTTACCTCAGGGCCCGCTACTATTGCCACGGTACCCATCGGGTACGCTGACGGATATCACCGGGTACTCTCGAACCGGGGAAGCATGCTGGTCCATGGACAGCGGGCCCCCATTATCGGACGGATCTGCATGGACCTGACCATGATAGACGTCACACATATTCCCGATGTAAAACTCGAAGACGAAGTGGTCATCCTCGGACCCCAGGGAGATGAAGAGATCACCGCTGATGAAATCGCAAAACTTGCAGGAACCATCAACTACGAAATAGTTTCTGCGCTCACTTCACGGGTAACCCGTGTCTACATTCCATGATCCACCCCGGGAGAAAAAAATGTCTTTAGATACTATAAACTGGACAGAGGGGACATGGTACACATCAGCCGACGCACCCACTGCCGAAATTATTATCAGCGCTGACTGGGCACCCATCCGGGACTTCGCTCCCCTGATTGTCGAAAACCCGGAAAGTGTTTATGGTGACCTTATCAATGAACTCCGTGACGCTGACCTTCGGGTCACCAACCTTGAGTGCACCATGATCGATCAGGGAAGGGCTGTACACAAAAGCGGTTCTGTCTTCAAGGGAATGAACCATCACGTTTCAGGTCTTTCAGCGGTTCCCTTTGAAATTGCCGCAATGGCAAACAACCATGTATTCGACTATGGTCTTGAAGCCTTTAAAAATACCTGTAAGCTCTTAAAAGAAAAAAATATCGATTCGATGGGAGCGGGCCTTTCACAAGAAGAAGCAGAAAAGCCCCTGATAAAGGAAGTTAAGGGTCTGAAAATTGCCTTCATAAATTTTTGTGAAGGAGAAGACCTGACAGCAGCCGAAAATGGCCCCGGGGTCTTCGGATGGGAAGTCGACCGGGTCTGTGAAATCATAAAAGAGATAAAAACTAAAGCCAATGCCGTGGTGGTCATATGCCACGCGGGTCTGGAGTATATTCCCTTCCCCCCGCCCTACATTGCCCGTGCATTTCAGAAGGTTGCTGACGCGGGAGCAGATCTTGTTATCGGCCATCATCCCCATGTACCCCAGGGAATAGATATTTATAAGGGTACCCCCATCTGCTACAGTTTGGGGAACTTTTTATTTTTTCAACAGACTAATCTGTTATACCGAAAGCTCGGCTACATGATCAGGGCGGGTATCTCAAAAAATGGAATCACCGGTATCCGGGTTATACCTTACGGCATCGGAGCCGAGAACCTCTTCCTTCTAAAAAACAAAAAACATGAAAGTTTCATGAAAAAGCTTCAAGAAATTTCTGAACCTCTCAAAGACTTTTCGCAGATTGAGGCGGCATGGCACGGCTTTTTGAAACATTACGGTCTTGAGGGTTTCAAAAAAGAAATCGGCGGCATCATGACAGCCCTTGACGAAGACCTGCCCAAGGCGGCGGCAAAATTTCGCAACCGCCTCACCACTCAGCAGCACCGGCATCACCTGGTCGACCTGATGAGCCGCATCATGGACGGAAATCTCGATGACGCGCCGGAGTGGGCCTTAAAACTGACAGACCTGTGGCTTACCGCTACAATCGACGAACAGGAAGTATAATGAATTTTTTAACTGACCAGCAGGCTGCCCGTCTGCGCGAAAAGAAACATCTCTCTATCGGCATTACCGATTCGGGGCTCGGGGGCCTGGCAATCTGCGCCGATATTGTTGAAGGATTTAAGCGTTCCACTGGCTTTGAAAAAATAACCCTGACCTATTACAACGCCTGGCCGGAAGAAAACCGGGGTTACAACCGCATCGCAGACCATGATGAAAAACTGAAAATTTTCAACAGTGCTCTCGAAGGGATGCTTCAATATAAACCTGATATTATTCTCATCGCCTGTAATACCCTTTCGGTGATATACCATGAGACCCGGTTCAGCCGAAAGAGCGATATTCCCGTTATCGACATTGTTGACTTCGGGGTTGACCTGATTCATAAAGACCTGACAGACAATCCCGAAAAAAATGTTCTCATCACCGGCACAGCAACCACCATCGAATCAGAAGAGCACAAGAAGCGTCTCATCATCCGTGGCATTGCCGCGTCGCGAATCACCGGCCAGGCCTGCGACCAGCTTGC
>CAZPEK010000014.1:11583-17942 GCA_964585555.1 uncultured Leptospirales bacterium
CCACCAATATTGAAAAGGGACCTGCAAGTCCTGGTGCCCTGGCGCTGGCGGAAAAATATATGCTTGAGGCGTCACAGAAACTTCCCGACACCAGCATTGACACGGCCATCGCCCTCTGCTGTACCCACTTCGGCTACAGCGCCGATACCATGAAAAAAAATCTTCAAAGCCATATTGAAGGAAGTGTAAGCGTCCTGAACCCGAACCAGGCCATGGCGCAGTACCTGATCGAAACCTGTGAAAGCCTGCCCGGGGGGCCAGAGCCCTCCCCGGCAATAGAAATCAGGGTGGTATCACGCATCAAGTGGGATGAATCAAAAATCAGCGCCATTGGGGCAATTATTGAAAAAACTTCCCCTGATACTGCTGAGGCTTTGAGAAACTACTCATGGATTCCGGAACTTTTTACCTGGTGAAAGACAAATAGCGGATACCAGCCCGGGGTCAGAGCCTTTGCCTAACCAGGGTCAGAGTCTCAAGACCGGTAAAACCGGCTCAGAGCCCTGGGATTTTTAAAAGGAAAAAACCTTTAACTTCCCCCTTTCAAAATCTTAAAAAGATCAGGCGATCCCTTCGCTGACCATCCACTGGTAGCTGTCGGTGAACATCTCCTTGAGACTGCAGGTAGAAAAACCGAGCTCTTTTTCAGCCTTGCCCGAATCAATGCTCATGACCATGTTCATTAAAACAAATTTTTCAGGAGTCAGAATCGGCTCCCGGTTGGTAAAACGGGATACCAGATTAAAAAAATGGGCCGCCACAGACAGGGGCGCCACGGGGAGAGAAATCTTCGGGGCTTTTACATCAAGAATTGTGCAGACAATATCAACGATATCATAGAAAGAGGCGTGGACTCCCCCGAGAATATAATTTTCTCCCTTTTTCCCCCGCTCCCAGGCTGCGAGATGGGCAGCAGCATAATCCCGCACATGTCCGCAGACACTGATGCCCCGGGGAACCCCCTTCATGGTACCATTTTTCAGAAGGGAAAAAATTTCAGGAGTATAGTTATAATCATAGGGTCCGATAATCTGCGCCGGGTTTATGATGACCGCATCCAGCCCCTGCTCAATGCCTTTATGAACTTCCTGTTCGGCGAGATATTTCGTTTCGTAATAGTGAATACCGCTTTCAAGGGCCCTTGGGGGAGTCTCTTCGGAGAGAGGCGCCCCTTCAATTTTTCCATAAGCCCCGATTGAAGAAGTATGAATAAAACGCTTCGCATTTTTTTGTACAGCCGCCTCTACCACATTGCGGGTACCGGACACATTGATCCGGTACTGCCGGGAGTTGAATCCCCGCCAGAGACTCGTATCACCGGCTGTGTGGAAAACCGCGTCAACATTTTCAGGCATCGCAGCAAGAAGAGAATTCTCATCAGAGACATCACCGATAACCTGGACCGCCTTCATCGTATCAAGGACTGCGGTATTCGACGTAGTGCGCCGTAGAGCAAATACTTCCCAGCCCGCTTTTGCCAGCTGCTCAACGATGTTCAATCCTAAAAAACCGGTACTTCCGGTCACAAATGCCCTTCTGGTCATATTCAGCTTCCCCCGGCTCAGAGCCCATACCGCATATCCCGGAGAATTGACCATTTTTACAGGCTTTGCAAGTAATTTTTTTAATCAAAATAACCAGTAATATAGCTTAATACTACTTAAAGGCGGTCACGGATGGCCGTATGGATTTAAGGCAACCCCTGGTAACCTGAAAATGGAGTAAGGGTAAAAGAAAAAAGGGTACCCCTTCCGGGACACCCTTTTTTTACTGAAATCAGCATGTTTAATTACTTACACTGACATTATCAAAAAATCCACTACAGCGCCATGACACGTCATGGGAAGTCACTCCAAGGCCGAAGTAGACTGTTGAACCCATATTTATCACAACCGGGCCTCCCTGCTGAATCCATGAGCTGCCGTCAGCTGAATAGAATGCCGTAAAACTGTTTCCCTGACGGACAATCTTTACCCAGAGAGGGGCAGCCGGGCCGCCAGTCGTGGAATGAAAAGCACTTCCGCCGCTTGTTGTGCGATACTGAAAGGAAGCCCCCTGCTTCGGGGTTACCACCATCATGGCAAAGGCCGAATCAGCATTCAGGGTCTCACGGATCATTACACCGGCCTTTGACCAGGCATTTATATCCTCCTGAATGCTGTAGACACGGGCAATAATTTCTCCGTCACCGGTCAGGGTACGGGCGGTAAAATGAAACTGATCAGTACTTCCCCAAATATCATTACCGGCGCCGGTTACCGTGAAGGTATCCCGAATCCCATAGGCATACCCTGCATTGGCAGGCGATCCGATATCAGTTGACATCCACTCTTCGGGAAGAGTAAAAACAGGGCTGCCGCTTCCTGATTCCGTTACCCCGTAGTAGGGATTATGCACATAACCGTAGTCATAGGCCCCTTCAGAGAGGAGAAAAGAAAAGTTGCTCGCAAAATAAGCGGCAGGATCCTGAAAATACTGGTTGCTCCAGGGAGCATGGGCCCCGGCATCCTGGCCGTCGGCACCAAAACTTCCGTACCCCTTAAAGGGATAATTGTTATAGATATTTCTGCGGCTCCAGAGCTCATCGATTTCAACCAGGCCGTAGTCATAGGCGTGGCTGAAAGCACCGCCCCCGCATTCTGTCGGCGCTTCTCCCACATCGGCGACATTATAGATTATTCCGTCATCGCCCACATTGTGGTCTCCCGGACGGTAATTTTCAATACCGTGGCCATGGGCTCCCGTGTCCCAGTCGCCGTTAACAACATCGCCGTTAGACGAAATGAATATCTTCGGATGACTTCCGTTAAAGTATAAATCACTTCCGGTATACTTCTGCATGTCCCCGTGACGATTGCTGATCAGGGCTTTGAAGGTTCCGTAGTCTGAGGGGTCAGAGCCCTTGCGGATACAGATATAGACATCTTCCATATCATTTTCATGGCGGTCAGCTTCAATCACCGCGTCATCAGTGGCATGAAAATACTGGTACCCGAGGAAAAAATGCGTATCTGTTTCAATAAATGAGCAATAGGCATTACCGATCATCTTGGAATAGTCGCCATTGCGGGGAAAATTCTCCCAGTTATTGCCTGCGTACCAGTCACCGTCAAAATTAACCTTTGTAATCATATCCTGAGACTCGTAAAAACGATAAAAAAACGTTGTATCATTCCGCGTGTCATGATACACCTGTGGCGCCCAGTACTGGAGAACCTCCAGGCGTGTCGGCACCTCGGGCTCATCAGGGGCAACGGTAACTCCATTAACAGCAACGTCATCGATAAAGGTATCTTTATCGTTATCATCAGCATTTCCCCCCTGACCGATAAAACGAATCTTTACCCGGTCAGTGGGCATGATGTACTCATCAAGATTATAAGATTTCTGCACATAGTCATTAATGATTGTATGGTGGGCAATTTCGGTCCAGGTACTGCCGTCATCATTTGATACCTGTATATAGCAGTGATTGAAATAATCATGCCAGAACCATGTACGCACTTTTTCTCGAATCCAGAAGGTGAGAATATTATTTTCGGTTCCCGAAAGATCAATGGTCGGCGAAATCATACTTCCCTGGGATCCGTTGTTGTAGCAGTCATACCGCGCCGCCATTGAGCCCCCATGAGGGCTTCTTGTATCGGTGTCCCACCGTTCTCCGTTGTTGAGGTTCCCGGTCCACCCGCGCCCCGTAAGATCCCATGTTTCAAAATCTTCCTGGAAAAGTGTTACATTCACACCAGCGGCAACAGAAGCAGTTGTCACCTGCCTGACCACCCCCTCATCAGCAGCAGAATTAATTTCACCACTGTCACATCCAGTAAAAAGAAATACAGTGAGAAAAATCAGCAATAGTGTAGACATTGAAAAGTTACATTTCATCAACAACTCCTTTCTGTATTTATTTTCCATCCTTTCTTTTTTTTTGAGATGACCATGTTTTATATATTTTTATCTGTGAGAAAGTTTTTGAATACACAGTAAAGTCGAGTGAGTACTTGCTCACAACTTTATGACACAAGCCCAATTTTGTCAATAAATTAAAGTCCGTACAGACGGTTTTTGTTTTTTTTGTTGTCAAAGCCTTTTTTTTAAAGAGCCCTTGACGTTTCTCAATAATTTGACTATTTTATACTTCGATACTTATCGAATTATAAAATAGTCAATAAGAGCTGCAGGCTATCCGCCGAGGGACCTATAAATTCTCTGGTTAGATAAAACAGTATGGAAACAAAAAACCTGGCAAAAATAATGAAGGCCCTTTCCAATGAAAACCGCCTTGAGCTTTACCTGGAGATTGCCCGAAGAGAAGAGACCTGTTTTGAAGATGAAACCACGGGCTGCTATATTCAGGACCTGAAATGTTCCCTGAAAATCGGGGCACCGACGATCTCTCATCATCTGAAAGAACTGGAAAACGCCGGACTCATTGTTACTGAACGAAGAGGAAAGTTCCTCGTCGCCCGAATCGATCATGAGACCCGTGAACTGGTTCGCGAGACTCTCTCTGTTTAAAAAATTACAACCAAAAGAAGTTAAAGCACTGCACACTTCGATACTTGTCGAAACATCAAAAGAATACTGAAACAAAAAGGAGACTCATATGTACTTCAACCAGCCGATAAAAAACCTGATAGAACAAAGATACTCCTGCCGGAGCTATACGAAAGATCCAATCAGCGAAACAGACCAGGCCGCCCTCCATGCCTTTCTGTCCAAAGAGGCAAGCGGCCCCTTCGGAAGCAACAGCCGCTTTAAGCTCGAGGCAGCAGCCCCGGGAGACACATCGATGCTGAAAGACCTGGGAACCTACGGACTGCTGAAAAATCCCACAGCCTTCATCATCGGCGCGGTTTCAGAATCGAAAATGCATCTCGAAGACTTTGGCTACATCATGGAAAACATTATTCTCAAGGCAACAGATCTCGGTCTGGGCACCTGCTGGCTCGGGGGAACCTTCAGCCGCAGTACCTTTGCCGCCCGAATGAATCTGAAAGATGAGGAAATTATGCCCGCCGTCTCCGCAGCGGGAAACATCGCCCCCCGGCGGACTATCCGCGAAGGCATCTCCCGGAAGGTGGCAAAATCGGATCACCGGCGGCCCTGGGAAAACATATTCTTTGACGAGACTCCCGGCAAGGCTATGACCCCTGATGCGGCAGGCGCCTATGGTGAGATACTCGAACTGGTACGCCTTGCCCCATCTGCATCCAACAGGCAGCCCTGGCGGTTCATCAAAGATAAAAAAAACTTTCACTTTTATCTGAAGCGGGATGAAAAATACACAAAGCAGCTGAAAACCGTCAAAGCTGAAGACCTGCAGCGCGTTGACATCGGCATAGCCATCTGCCACTTTGAACTTTCGGCACGCGAGGCGGGACTCAAGGGCGAATGGATAGATGCAGATCCCGGAATTCCTTTCGAAGAAACCGAATACATCATCACCTGGCAGGGGAAATAATCTCATGAAAATGAAAAAGGAAGTGTAGAGCTGAAGACCGACCACGCAGACAACTGCCTCCCGGGGCTCCTCCGTTACTTTTTTGTCGACAATTGCCCTTCGCCCCTGAAGGCGAGAAAGCGTTTTCGCGCCTTCAGGGATCCGCGGGACCCCCTGCCGGCACCATGATTCTTCTTGACAAAATACTTTTCCAGCAGCTATTTACATATAATAGAGCTATCAAGAAGGGACATAAAATGAATTTCTATACAAGTATCAGCGCATATTACGACGACATTTTTCCCTTCAGCCCGGCCCAGCTTGAATTCACGGCTATGACCCTCGGGAAAAATCCCGGTGCAAAGATCCTCGACATCGGCTGCGCCACCGGCAGCCTGGCTGTGACCCTTGCAGAGCAGGGGTTTTCAGTTGAAGCCATTGACTATGATGAAAAGATGATCGCCTCGGCCACAAAAAAAGCTGACCGTACAGACAATCCCCGCTTCAGGTATATGGATATGCTGCAAATTGCTGAAGAATATGGCGCCGACAGCTTTGATGCGGCTCTCTGCTTCGGCAACACCCTGGTGCATCTTACCAGGCTCTCTGATCTCGAAAAATTATTTGCCGCCCTTGCAGCGGTTCTTAAAACCAGCGGACTCTTAATGCTTCAGATTATTAACTATGACTATATACTCGATGAAGGGATCACTAAACTTCCCCCCATAGAGAATGATAGTATATCATTTAAACGCTCTTATTCCGCAAGGGATGACGGGCTTATCGACTTCAACACCGAATTGACTATTACAGAAACAGACACAATGGTGAGCAACAGCATCCCTCTGTTCCCTTTACGAAAGGAAAAACTTGAAGAACTGATGACCGCCGCGGGCTTTACCAGCCCGGAGTTTTT
>CAZPEK010000014.1:17952-19337 GCA_964585555.1 uncultured Leptospirales bacterium
ATCAACTGCCCCAGCCACACACCCAGCATCGTACCGGCGATCATGGTGATGATGGTAGCCAGCGTGGGCAGCAAGTTGCCGCCCGTAAAGCCGAAGTTCTGGATGACACTTCCACTGGTGGTGAGGGGAAGGAAGACAAAATGAAAACACACAAAACAACACTCATCTACTTCTCACCAACCGGCACCACGGAGAAAATCCTGAAGGCAATCGCCGCGGGACTTACCTCTGACGAACCGGTATGGATTGACGCTTCTAAACCGGCAATCCGGGAAAACGCTTACAGCTTCACACATGATGAACTGGTCATCATCGGGGTACCGGTATACTCGGGCCGGGTTCCGGCAACGATGCTCCCCTTTCTCAATACACTTAAAGGAGATAACACCCCGACGGTTCTGGTTGCCGTCTATGGCAACCGGGCCTTCGAAGACACACTCCTCGAACTGAAGGACATCACTTCTTCCCGGGGCTTTGACCCCATTGCCGCCGGGGCTTTTATCGGCGTGCATTCTTATTCCACAAAGGAATACCCCATAGCGGCAGGACGTCCCGATGAACAGGATCTGACGTCAGCCAGAAGCTTAGGCAAAAAAATAAAAGAAAAATTATCGGGGGAAGTTTTCAATCTCCATGACGGACCACTGGAAGTTCCGGGGAACAACCCCTACCGGGAACTGAAACAATTCCCCCAGGGCAATATCACCACCCGCTATGAGCTCTGCAGTCACTGCGGCACCTGCGCGGAAGTATGCCCGACAGGCGCGGTCAGCGAAGAGCATTTCACCCATGATCCTGAAAAATGCATCATCTGCTGCGCCTGTATCCGTTTCTGTCCAGGACAGGCCCGTACTCTTGAGACCGAGGCTATCCAGAAAATCTCCGCAAAACTACATACCATGTGTGCGGAGAGGAAAGAACCTGAATTCTTTTTTTAATTAACGATTATTCCTTATTTGTCAGCTCCCTCTGGCTGTTCAAGGCTATGACCCCATGCTAACAGCATGAAGGGTCATAGCCCCACTTAAAAAATACAGGCCAAATCATTCAATGAATGCTGCCATTTTTAAAAAAAGACCTGGAGATTCAAGAGCTGAGAGCTAAAGACATAAACATTACGGTAAATTCATGTTCTGCTAGACTAAAATGAAACAGGACCTGCAATACAAATATCTGCCGGTTTCCCATGCAGGTTCCTGTTAGCCAGCCTGTTAAATTGTTTTATTATCCGTCATACCTGATTACAGAGGCGGGCAAAATGCGGGTCTTCCTTTTTTAAAAAGCCTCCTCCGGTATGCTTTTTCGTAACTCCTGAATATTGCTGATCTCTCAGCATGATCCTTTCCAAGAGCAAGCAAATATGGTTGGAAGGTTATTTTTACGGG
>CAZPEK010000014.1:19394-20321 GCA_964585555.1 uncultured Leptospirales bacterium
AATCTTCCTCTACCATCATTCTAAATGTATTATATTTTGAATCCCGGGGATCGGCGTCCAATCCCTTTGCTACACGGTTATAGCCGATATATAGAGACAGGTTTATATAATAGGAAAAGGGATTTCGAGCATACTCAATGATTTTACATTTAAAACGATCGTGCCAGAAGGGGCCTGTGCGATTCACTTTTCTGTTATAGTTCTCAGCAATCCGCGCCTTTATGTACTGTATAATTCGAGATATATTCTCTCCACCTTCAACTGTCCGTATAATAAAATGAAAATGATTATCAACAAATTCCATTTGTATAAGCTGAAAATTATATTTTTCAAGAGCCACACTTATGACTTCTACGGCCATTTCTCGAACCCACACAGATTCAAATAAATTCCTCATTTCAAGACAACGGGAATAACAGTGATAGGTCACATTGGGCAGCCAGGTTCTTAGATCTCTGGGCATTTCAATCTCCTTTTACAGCAGGTGGTTTTACCTGATATACGAACGGGAGCCTATGAATGTTAAAAATTTTTTTGTTTTTTTTATTTTCAGTGAGGCTGTGACCCTGCTGGGGAGAGGCTGTGACCCCGGGATACCCTTAAGGCCCCCCTACAGCCGGGGTCATAGCCCTATCTAAAAACATTTTTTTTAAGAACGATTATTCTCCCTTCCCTGTCTCATTTTCAGAAGCAGGAGAGATAAAACGACCAATGTTTTTCTCAATTCAACTGTTATGATTTTAAAATATTAAGGAGAAGAATCATGAACAGAAAAAAAAGACGGCATATTTTACTTGCAGCCGCCCTGGCAGGCCTCTTTCTCGCCTGCGGACAGGAAATGGTTAAACAGGAGAATACGGACCATGAAATCTACCCCCTCAGGGACACCGTTTCTCGCAAGGAACGCAACAAAAACTACCTCACAAA
>CAZPEK010000015.1:0-5481 GCA_964585555.1 uncultured Leptospirales bacterium
AGCCCTTTCCCGCTAAAAGCCTGTTAAGGGGAGGCCTGTTCCCTCCAGGTATAAAAATGAGGGGGATGAAGAGTACCAGGGCACCCGCCGCGGTACGGCTTTTTTTCATGGCTACGGGCAGCATCACCAGGACCAGGGGGACAATTATGATGACAGCAAGCCACGGGTCAGCGGAGACCCTGCCGTGGCCTGAAAAGTGCTGAAGAATTTCAGCGGCTTCCCGTGCCGCGTCAAGAAGTGCTCCGGTTACTCCCGCGAAAAGTGAAGCACCATCGGAAAACATGTATGATACAGCCAGGGTTCCCATGGAGGCGTAGAGCCCCAGGGTGACCAGGGGAACCATAACCAGGTTGATGAGAAGGCCTCCCGGGGTTGCCTCGCCGGTTAGAAAAAAGATCAGGGGAGCCGCGATGATCTGGGCCCCCAGGGAAACCGCCAGGGGATTTTTAATTATGGGGGGAAGGAAGAAGAATCCTTCCCTGAGCCTTTCGTAGAAAAGAAGAATTCCCAGGGTTGCCCCGAAGCTGAGGTGAAATCCGGGAGAAAAGATTTCCCATGGAGAAATAAAAAGTATGATCAGCGCCGCGAGATAGAGAATATTAAAGACCTCCCTTTCGGCATGGATCAGGCGCAGAAGAACAAAAAGTGTAAACATGATTCCGGCGCGCATGAGAGAAGGGGGAAGATCAGTCATCCAGACAAAGGAGAGTACCATTGCCAGGGCAGGAAGATACCGGGCGGGCGAACCGGCAGAAAAGAAACTGAAGAGAAAAAGGGGCACCGCTGCCACCATGGCGACATGGAGCCCGCTTGCTGCTAAAAGATGGAGCACTCCGCATCGCCTGAAATGAAAGAGAGTTCCCGGGTCGATACAGTGGCGGTTGCCGAAATAAAGTCCCCTGAGAAGACGGGCATTTTTATCGGAATACAACTCATGGAGGTGCAGTTTAATGTTTTTCCGAAGGGCAACCCGCGAATTTTCGGAAGGCTCTGAGAGTACTTCTACCTGTACTGTTTTAAGCCAGGCAGAACAGGAAATGCCCCGGCGGGCAAGGGTCTGCGCTGGTGGTGATTTTTTAAGGGGACTGCAGGGCCTTTTGAGGCGAAAACTTGAGTTTTGGGCCAGGGGGGCAGCTTCATCAAAAAAGAGAGCCCCTTTCAGCTTTTCTTTTTTTTTGTCTTGGTCCCGGTAAAGGTCTGCTTCAAACATGGTATGGCCGCGGTATTGTCTGACTGCGGTAATTGTACCATACTGGTACGCCGAAGTTTTAGTTTCTTCCGGTACGGAATCGAAGCTGGAGAAATGATAAATAATAAGTAGTGCGGTAAGGGAAAGCATGGCGATACAGAGCCCCTTCCCGCGCCGGGTTTCTTTCTGGTACCGGTACAGTACAAATCCTGAAAAGAGAAGGGAAAGGCCACCCGGTATCACCAGGGGCAGGTTGTCTTCCTTCATAAAATAAAAGATAAGTATTATGCAGGCTTCCCAGGCGAGGATTCCCGCTGATGGCGTTATGAGACGTTCTTTGATCGATATTCCTGTATCGGGTTTCATTCCCTTCCCCCGGATAATCCTTAAAGGCCTTTAATGGGTAAACGAAACCGGGAGGGCAAAAATGAAAATTTTTTATTCTTTCAGAGGAAAAAGGGCATGAAAATGAGCAAAATTTAAGGGTTCTGGAGGACTCTTAGAGCCGTCCCACCTTGAAGAGAAAGCCAATGGTGATTCCGTAAGAGACCTTATAAGAGTTTTCTGAGATGTCAACTTTTCCCACATTGTCGTCGTAACCGTAGAAGCCGAAGCGGGTCATGAAGTCAATGACCAGTCGGGTATCAAAGGTAGTATTGATGATGATGCCAACCGGGACCTGGAGCCCCGCGGTGCCGTTGTAGTTGATGTTTGCGGGAGGTGTCTCAAAGTAGATTCCCGCTCCCGTGGCAATTGAGATAATTTCAGTCAGGGGCCATTTGTATTTACCCAGAATAGACCAGAAGAGATGGTGTACCTGGTGGGTACCGTTAAAGTTGCCGATATATTCTACCCTGAAATCACCGATTATGTTATTGACGAAGATATTAAACATTGCTCCGCCGGTAGCCTGGAGGCCGCTGGTATGTACATCCTCAAAGCGGTTCAGGGTATTGTTCCATTCCTGGTAGCGTATGTGGTTGTAGCCGGTCCCTGCAACCGGCCCGGCATAGGTGTAGAAGAGCATTTTTCTCAGGGGTTTCTTATCCTCTGCCGCCGCGGGCATGACTGCGGTAATCATTAGAGCCGCGGTAAAAATAAACAGCATGATACGGCGGAGTGGTCTCATGGTTTTTGCTCCTTAGCGGACCTGCAATGGATTTTTAATTACCTGTGTATTAGCCGGTACATTAAAATCAAAGAGAGAATTTGGTACAGTGGTTGAAAAACTGACATTTGAGAGGGAAACATTGAGTGTATCTCCCTTCTGGTTTTTCAGTACTGCTTTTTTGAGAAAGAAACTTGAATCGAGAAAAAGCATGATTTCAGAATAGGTTCGGTCTGAATTTTTCAGTTTCAGGGTGTAGCCCCCTGAGCCCTGGGAGGTCACAATTCCCATGTAACCGCTGACCAGACCACCGAAGCCTCCTGATCCCCCGCCACCGAGATCCTGAACAGCACAGACATTGTTGCCCGGATCATAGATCCAGAGTTTGCGTCCATTGGCCACCAGAGTTTTTCCTGACGGGCTGCTGAATTTGATGTAAATTTTATTCGGTGCCAGGTACTTGAAGCTTCCTGTATAGGGAGGACCGCCGTTGGTACTCCACTGGATAATACCGGTTAGCCGGCCGGCGCTGTACATTCTTCCCTGGAATTTTGCCAGGGCATCACTGCCCGTAATGGCTGAAAGATCGACTGTAATAAGAAGACAAATAACTGAAAATGTTGAAATTGTAAGAAATACTGCTTTTTTCATTGGTATACTCTTTTCCTGTTTAAGGGACTTTTGCTCTTTTTTTGTCAAGATGACTATCTTATCAATAGTACTGATATGTAGTGTATCTGTCAAATGAGAATTCTATCCGGGATGTCTCTTCGACCATTCCCCGTGATAAAAGGGAAATTGCAATCAATATTTGATTCAGAGAAGTTGTTAAAATTCTTGCCAAAAGGCTGCGGGTCTGTATTAAATGATACGGGAGAGGTTGCCGGTGAAACATTTTTATTTTTATTTGAAGGCGCGTTTTGATTTGAAGGCGCGAAAGCGCTTTCGCGCCTTCAAATCAAAATAAAAATGCGCCTTCAGGCAAAATGTATCCTTAAAAACAACAAACCTGGAGAGTCTATGAATTTTCGCCTGATACTTGTCATTCTTTTGCTTGCCGGTACGGTTGCCGGGTCATGGGTTGCCAGTGAACCGATTTACCGTTTTTACCTTCAGGTCTGGTATCGTGATGTGAAAAATGTCACTCCTGAGTTAATGGAAAAACATGCCACAAAGCTTTTCGACCGTCATGAATATGAAAAACTTTCCCGCTATCTTAACCGGCTGACGGTCATCTACAATAAAGACAGTAAAATATTAAGAAAGGCGGGTCTTTATTTTCTCAGGATGAAGGAGCGGGAGCGGGGGGTTGAGCTGATCTCCGCGGCCCTTGACCTGGGAACAATTCCCCTGTCAGACCTGAAGGCAGCGGTTTCGGTGCTTTTCCAGGAACGATACTATGGTGATGTGGAAGGGATACTGAAGAAAAAACTGCCCGTCACCGATCCTGATCTTCAGTATTATTACGGAGTGTCACTTTTTAAAATGGGACATTTTACCGATTCAGCTGATATCCTCAAAAAGGCTTACCGGAACGGCTATCAGGACGCCCGAAGTCTTTTTTTTCTCGGCAGTGCCATGAATGCTTCAGGTAATTACGAAGAAGCCGTGTCGTATCTCGAAATGGCCTTTCAGAAGGAGAGGTTTAATCGTGATATAAGAAAAGCCCTTGCGGAGGTATATCGAAGGCAGGGGAAGCTTGAGAAAGCAGCGGCGGTCATGACTGGTCGGCGTTAATCTTATTTACCGGATTTTTTATCTATACCCTTCTTCATTCTGTCGATCATTTTTAATGCAATTTCAGTTATATTTCCTGTTATGTCGCTTTCCATCCAGATGAGGTCTTTGTTCTTGAGATCAATACATCGGATCCAGGCTTTTGTGTGCCTGCTGTTGAAACCGACAATGATAAGGTAATCCATTTTTCCATTATAGGTTTTGTAGAGCCGGTCAAGAACAGCGTTCTTGGTTTTCTGGTAATAGAGATCATGTTTCTGGAAAAGTTTTCTCGCAGCCTCGACATCTTTAATGTACCGGTCTCCCGTCCATGTTCCTGTAAGAAATTTTACTTTTCGCTTATCGGTAATCGTATCGTAGGAGTTATCGCGAGTTGATATGCTTTTAAATATTTCGATGTTTTTTTCGTCTATGTCGTCACCCAGGGTATTGGCCTGGAAGAAGGATATCCGGTACCTGTTGTTGAGAAAGGGGATATAAAATTCATTGAGATCTTCGGCTGTAAGGTTGGTGAAAAATCCTATCTGGGATGCCGGTGCAATTGCTTGAGTCATATAGAAACGTTTGCTGTCCATGAAATTCAGGAGAATGTCAGTTATCCGGTCAACAAGGCGAAAAATTTCTGTCTCCATTCTGCCAATATTTGTGAATGTGAAAAGTCGCTTTGATTGTTCAGAATAGAGGTGGAGTAAAATTTTTATCCTGCCATCGGGCAGGGGTGTGAAATTTCCATAGATAAAGAGATCCGCATCGGTTTTTTCTGCCAGTTCAGGAAGCTCAAAAGGTTCATATTTTTTTTTAAGCTTCATCTTGTATTTTTTAAGTATCTTATTCACTCCAATGGGCTTAACAACATTAATGTCAAAAATGTTTTTTAATGAGTTTGCAAAGGAATTGGGGAAAATTGTTTCGAGGTAGTCAAAGTTATCATCGCCCGAGTTATTGGCAAGATACCCGAAAGCCATTGTTGGAGCCGCCTCAGCATCTACCAGGGGAATGCTGAGGAAAAGCAGTACTGCAATACAGATTCCTGCGAAGTATTTCATGAATTATTTTCCGGCCATGCTGCCGATGAGATGATCAAGAACTGATTCGAGATTGTCACCATATTTTGTTGGATAATTTTCAAGCCACATGATTTCAAAGCTGTCAAGGTCAATCAGTCGGCCCCAGCTGGTCTTCTGCCAGTCCTTGAGGTCAAGAATAATAAGGTAGTTGACCTTCCACTTGTTTTTAAGTTCTGTCAACAGCTCAGCCTTGTTGATTTCATAGTTGTAAAAATGGAGTTTGTAGATATTGCTGAAGGATTTCTGCATTGAAAGAATTGCTCCTTCATCGGCAGAGAGGCCGTAGGATATTTTTTTCATGTCTTTAATGTCAAATACATCAGAGAGGCGGTACAGGTCTGCTGCATTAAAGGCTCGTACATTATATCCCTTTGCAAGGA
>CAZPEK010000015.1:5491-10125 GCA_964585555.1 uncultured Leptospirales bacterium
CGAGAACCACATTCTTCAGGTGATTTTCGCCATCGTAGATAATAGCAACATTTGAACGTGCAGGCAGCCTTTTTTTGGAGAATTTTATATTCTTTTTTGACGCGCATGAGAATGATGTGACTGCAAAAACTGATATAAGCGATACGATAAGTCCATAACTTATTATACGTTTCATCCTGGTACCTCACAGAATCGGGCCGAAGCCTTCAGTTGGTATATTTAAAATATAACACCTAATATAATAATAAGTAGTTGCAGGTCTGTCAAATATAAAAAATAGCTACAATTTAGTAATTGTAGCTATTTTTATTGGAGTATTGCTATGTTTGAGGTTTGAGAAGGAAGTTTTACTTTTTTTCTTCCGTTTTTTTCTCTGTATCTTTCTTCTTATCAGATCCTTCTGAGGTTTTTTTCTTTTCCAGTTTTTTCATGTAATTCTTGAATCCTTCCTTGTTGACCTTGCTTTCAGCCATCAGATTCATGATATATTCATTGGATTTAACGCTTGCCTTTCGCATGAAAATCTGCTGTTTTACCTGGTTGATTACCGCTTCTGTAAGAGGAGCACCCTTGAAATATTTTCGGTTCTGGTTGTAGAACTGCTCAACTTCCGCTTCAGAAACTTCAATCTGGTCCTTCAGCTTAATGCCCATGTAGTATTGTGAGACTGTGGTCATTTTACTCAGTTCAATGATTGTCTTGAGCTCATCCTGATCAATATCCTTGTCGTTCATGGCCTTTTTGTATACCAGTTTTTGGGAGATAAGGAAGTCAAGGTAGTTAGCCTTTACAAGAGTCTGGCGTGCCTGGGCATTAAGGTTTTCAGTATTTTGAGCCATTTTGTCGACTTCTTCATTGGTTTCAACTCTCAGGGCCAGTTTGTTTTGCGTATAGTAGAAATTGTTGAATTCTTCAATGGAGATTGCGTCGTCGTCAATTTTTGCCGCCCAGTCCCCTGATCCGATTTTATCACATGAGAGAATTGTCATGGCTGTGATCACTGCAAGTAGTGAAAGAGAAATTTTAATGTTCATAGTATGCTATCCTGTTAAGTGTTCTGATTTATCCGGCAGCTGAGGGAAGGAGTAAAAAACTTCCGGTGGTATCAGCCTGAAGACATTATTGCAGGAGAATACTCCTTAAGATAATTGTTGCAACCATTTTTTTAGCTCGAGAAGCTTTTTTTCAGAGCTTATCGAAGGGGGCTTAAAAATGAGTATTTCCTGGTCCCGTGGATCAATAGAGAGGCGCTCATCCTCTGCGATATGTGTAATAAGGGCAGCCCGGTCAATCCGGGCAACACTTCCTATTTTAACCTTGATAGCCCGTGAATCTTCAAGAATTTCGGCAATCTGCAAAGTTGATGCGATGGCCCTGATCTTTTCCAGCTCAACAAGAACCTTTACTTCACCGGGAGGTGGACCAAAGCGGTCTATCATTTCACCTTCCAGGGACTCAACTTCTTCCGGGGTATCGCAGGATTCAAAACGCTTGTAAAATTCGATTTTCTGGCGTTCGTCACCGATATATGATCCGGGAATAAAAAAATCCGTCTTAACAAAGACCGGGGTTCTGAAGCTGCTGCCGGCTTCCTCTCCCTGGAGTCTTTTTACCGCCTTATCGAGCATCTGGCAGTAGAGGTCAAAGCCGACTTCCATGATGCTGCCGCTCTGTTCCTTGCCCAGGATGTTTCCCGCTCCCCGGATTTCAAGGTCTTTCATCGCTACCTTGAGGCCGCTGCCCAGCTCAGAGTACTCTGAAATAACCTGAAGCCGTTTCTGGGCCTCTTCAGAGAGGGGAACATGTTTCGGGTAGAAAAGATAGGCAAAGCTTTTTCGTATCGAACGGCCAACCCGTCCCTTGAGCTGGTAGAGCTGCGAAAGCCCGAAGGTGTCGGCCCGGTTGATGATTATGGTGTTCACATTGGGCATGTCAAGGCCCGATTCGATGATGGTGGTGGAGACCAGTATATCATATTTGCGGTTGAGAAAGTCTATCATGATTTCTTCAAGTTCGTGTTCGTTCATCTGACCATGGGCTACACAGATGGCCGCCTCGGGAACAAGGCGCTGAAGGATTTCAGCCTGGGCATCAATGGTTTGAACCCGGTTGTGGACATAGAATATCTGGCCCTCCCGGTCGATTTCATTCATAATGGCCATTTTAAGGATGTCCGGGTTGTCTTCCAGTACATAGGTTTCAATGGCCTGACGGTTTTCCGGAGGAGTGGTAATGGTTGAAAGGTCACGGATTCCCGCCATGGACATATGGAGGGTTCTTGGAATAGGGGTTGCTGAAAGGGTCAGTACATCAACAAGGGTACGGATCATCTTCAACTGTTCTGTGTGCTGGACTCCGAATTTCTGTTCTTCGTCAATGATGAGAAGTCCGAGGTGATTAATTTGCATGTCTTTTGCAAGAAGGGCATGGGTCCCGATGACGATATCGAGTTCTCCCTTTGAAAGTTTATCTTTTATTTCCCGAACCTGGCCGCGGGTACGAAAGCGTGAGATCATGTCGATGGTAATTGGATATTCGGCGAAACGTTTTTTAAAGGTATTGAAATGCTGCATTGCCAGGATTGTTGTTGGAACCAGGATCGCCACCTGCCGGCCTGCCATGACACCTTTGAAGGCGGCACGAATGGCCACCTCGGTTTTTCCGAAGCCTACATCACCGCACACAAGACGGTCCATCGGCTTATCGCTTTCCATGTCATCCTTTACGTCTTCAATAGCGGTAATCTGGTCAGGGGTCTCTTCATATTCAAAAAGAGACTCAAACTCTTCCTGCCAGTTGGTATCGGGGGGATACTGGTAACCCTTGAGGGAACTTCTCTGTGAATAGATGGTGATAAGCTCACGGGCGATTTCTTCCACCGATTCCTGAACTTTCTGTTTAATTCGGTTCCATGCGGATTTTTTACCCAGGGAATCAATGCGGGGTGTTCGTCCGTCAAAGCCGATATATTTCTGCACCAGGGTAATCTGGTCGAGGGATACATAGAGCTTGTCCCCGTCAGCATATTCAATGAGGAGAAAGTCCCTCTCTACGCCCCCTGCCGCCATGCGTTCAATCCCCCTGAAGGTGCCAATGCCGTGATTGATGTGGACAACATAATCCCCTTCTTTTAGATCAAGGAATGATTCAATAGGACGGGAGCTTTTTTTCTTGAACTGCTTTTTCTTCCGGTAGCTTTTGCCAAAAATCTCCTGGTCTGAAAGTATAAGAAGTTTCAGAGAGGATATTTCCACGCCTTCACGGTAGGGCGAAATAATAATACTTATCTTATCATTCGGGTCGTAATGGTTAAAGTCGCTGCCGGGGTTAAAGGAAGCAAGCAGGTCGTAGAGACGCCGGGCCTGCCCTTCGAAGCCAGTGGTAATTATAATCTTCCAGCCTTCTTCAAGGCGGCGTTCAATTTCTTCACGTACTGATTTTATTCTGCCATGAAAGTTCTGGATTCCCTTCAGTTTCCAGTTCAATGCCCCCGGTGTTGATGTAAAGGCCTGCAGGCGGCTGGCTTTCTTCCTTACCCTGTCAAAAATTTCATGATCGATAAGCTGTTCAGGCTCAAGGCAGATGGTATCCCGGTGGCGGCGCTCGTAGAGTTCGGAGAAAGTCTTCATCAGAAGGTTTCGTTTGGCCGCCAGTTCATTTTCTTCAAGAAACAGTACCGATGAAGTATCCGTGAGGTATGAATTAAGGGTTGTAGCGTCCATGACCGCAGGGAAAAGATCTTCGATACCGCGTATATTTTCAAGGAAACCGTCATCGAGACCGAGAATTATTTCTTCAGAGAGATCTTTGTTTTCCCTCCGGGCCTTTTCGAGGATGTCGTAAAGACGCTCCTGTTCCTTATCGAAAAGAATCAGTTCGCGGCGGGGATAAAGAATCACCTTCTCGAGCTGTCCTGTGGATATCTGGGAGTTCAGGTCGAATTCACGAATCGACTCAAGGGTATCATCAAAAAAGTCGAGACGAACCGGTGATTCCATATTGGGAAGGAAGACGTCAATGATCCCCCCCTTGACAGAAAAATGTCCGTAGCTTTCAACCCGCTGCTCACGGCTGTATCCGTAGGAGGCGAGGGTTTCAATAATGTCATCAAAGGGATAGTCTTCATTTATCTCAAGGTCAAGTCCCCGTGTCTGAAAAAAGTTCCGGGAGGGAAGTTTGCGCATCAACGCTTCTACCGTGGTGATGCAGACACAGGGCGTTCCGGTCATCAGGCGGTACAGGGAAGTCACCCGGTTTCGTTCAACTGACTCAGGGGGTGAAACAAATTCATAGGGCAGGGTCTCCCAGGGGGGAAGTAGAAGGAGATCTTTTTCATCAACAAAACAAGAAAGATCAAGGTAGAGCTCCTGCATTTTTTGACTGGTATCGGTAATAATCAGGTACTGCCGGGGCCTTTTGATAAAGAGTGCGGCAATAATCAGGGGATACGAGGCCTTCGTGATGCCTTCAACGGCAAAGCTCGACCCCGGATTTTCAGGAATCTGCTGAAAGTCCTCTGAAGCGGTAAAGGAGACTGCAATATCTTTTAAGATCATAAGTTTTTATTATTCAATGGAACCATTGTCGCGGGAGGGGGGATTAATGCAAGCATTTTGCGATCGATATTTTGAAGG
>CAZPEK010000015.1:10225-13150 GCA_964585555.1 uncultured Leptospirales bacterium
TTAAATTATTTTTTCTGAAGAATCTAATTCATCCCGAGCATCAGGCTTATCAGAAACTTCAGGTTCGTCCGAAACCTCAGCTTCATCAATATCAATATTTTCAGAAGCTTTCTCGAATTCTGTACTGAGCTGGTTTGCAAGGTCTTTTAGTTCATTTGAATTTTCCCGCATCTTTTCCGTATTGAGGGTGTTCTTCTGTACCGATTTATTCGTTGTTTCAATCGAAGAAACCACATCACCAATAGCGCTTTCCTGCTCAATCATGGTCATTTCTATCTGTTCTGATTTTGAGCGAACTACCTCAATACGTTTGTTCATTTCTTCCTGAAGACCCTTCTGCTCACTGATGGTAGTCAATGCATCGGTCGCCTTGTCCCGGATGGTTTTGGTTTCGTCGATAAGATCGTTGATGAAGGTGACCATCTGAAGAATAATGCGGCTTCCTTCTTCAACATCATCCTTGTTCTTGTCGATGATTTCATGGATCTGTTTCAGCTCCTGGGCGCTGTGTTCAGCGAGCTTGCCGACTTCTTCGGCAACAACAGCAAAACCCTTGCCGTGTTCTCCTGCACGGGCGGCCTCAATTGTGGCGTTGAGAGAGAGAAGGTTTATCTGGTCGAAAAAGTTTTCAATAATGGCAATGACTGAGATTATATCATTTGAGTTGGCTGTTATCTGGGCGTTGATTGTCTCGAGCATCTTTGATGAATGGGTTCCTTCTTCTGCCTTATTCATAAAGTTGAGAAAGGAAGTTGAAATTTCTCTGCCGCTCCCTTCGATACGGTCAATAGACCCTGAAATGGTATCCAGGCTGGTGATAAGGTCTTTTATCGACTGGTACTGGTCGCCAGTGGCGAAACTGACACTGGTGGTAGAGGCTGAAATTTCTTCCATGGTTGCAGAGAGCTCTTCTACTGACGCGGCCTGTGCCTGGGCATTGTCAGTGAAATCCATGATCACCTCGTGGGTTGAAGAAATCGAACGGGTCAAGTGAGAGGCGGTCTTGTAGATCGTATCAAGAAGTGACTTGATGAAATGATACTGTTCTTTGTTTTTTGCCGATTCTTTTTCGGTATTCTCAAGGGCTTTCTGGAGAAATTTGCTTACAACCGAACAGATCATAAAAGTAATGGCAAGGGTGACAGCCCCCTCAACAGCTGCGGTCATTGATACCTTTATCTGTTCTCCGGTAACAACAGGCAGTGCATTCCTTATCAAAAAGACTAAATGGGTGGCAATAAAGACTAATAGAATGGGGATTGAAATATATCTGCGGCAGAACATGGTAGCAAAAACAAGATCAACATACATAAAATATCCGAGAGTCACCGGTGAGAGTGCAGGGCTCCGGGTGAAAAAACCGAGAACACAGACAAGCATTGCGATAATAGCCATCAGGTTTGCCGATGCCATGTGACGCCCCAGGCGCACAAGGACGGTACATATAATTACGATAATCATCATTGTGCTGGTGGATATCATTGATTTAAAGCCCTGTTCTGGAGGCAGGGAAAAAGAGTAAACAAGAACAATTGCCATGAGCGAGAAGAACAACATGCTCATAATGGCCATGAACTGGGCTTTCTTCCAGTTGACGAAATCTTTTTCATCATAGCGGAGTAAAAGGTAGCCCATAAACTTTCTGTATAGTGTTTTCATTGTTTATCCTGATTGTTATTTGTCTCTATATGCTTCTATATTATACTATATCGGAATTTTTTAAAAGATCAATTAAAATTCTTGGAATAAAGAAGAAGGCGGGAGCTTCCCCCGCCTTCTTCTTTATAAAAGCCTGTTTGATTATGCAATATTCGAATGCCCCTGCAATCCGAATCGCCATGTAATGCTTACATAACAATTTCATCCCCAACCTTTAGATCCCGGTACTTGTCACCAAAGGCGGCCCTGAACTGGTCAAGGGCCAGGTCAGAACTGTCATGGGGCGACAGTGAGACCAGGGCGGGCTTTTCTTTCTCAATGGCTTCGATAGCCTCGGTAATATCCTTCTGGTTTATTCCCTTCCAGGGTACCCGGTCAGAACCTACAATATTTTGAAGGTTTAAGGGGCCGATCTTTACCCTGCCGTCACTTACGGGAAGATGAAGTCCTCCAATAACCGCGTATATGGGCAGGTTAAATATTTCTTTTGCCCGTTCAATGATACGCTGAACAGTCTGGTGTCCGCAGCCGATAATCAGTACCAGCCCTTTTCCCTTAAGGTTGACCACAAGGCTCTGTTCATAGGTGGGACCCATGAGAAAAAGATTGCGGGGGATAACGCCCATGGTGGCAATGCCCGGTGCAAGAACCTTTGGATCACGGGTAACGGTCACCTTCGGGCCAGGATTATTCTCTGAGGGAGAGACCTCTGCAGGTGCATACACAGGAATCTCTCCAAGGGATACGGGTCCCTTTGAGAGGCTGAATTTTTTGCTTCTCTGTTCTTCCATGCCGCCCAGATGGTCCAGGTGGAGGTGACTGATGAAAATCATATCGAGAGAGTCGGGGAACACAGAAAGTTTTTCCATGTTTGAGATCAGGGGGGAAGGGTGTTCCTTTCCCGCATTAAAGCCCACATCAAGAAGAATCGATGTATCGTCAGCTTTCACCAGGTACGAGACCCCTGCCTCGGTTTTAAGATCTTCACGGTCGGTGTAGTAGTCAATCAGGGGAAGAAGAGAAAGGCTTGAAACAGACCCGAGGTCATTAATGGTGACATCGGCCATTGCCTTTCGTTCTGCCTCTGCCCTGCGGTTCCCTGCCGCAAGCTGAATTACCTTGAGCATCAAAAAGAGGAATATAATTCCCGCGATGCCCGCTATTACGTAGAGTATTACCATTGTGCATCTCCTTTATTATATGTGTTTTAAATTTTTTAACGGCATGCATTATTTTTATTTGAAGGCGAGCTTTGAAAAGCTCGCC
>CAZPEK010000015.1:13160-19732 GCA_964585555.1 uncultured Leptospirales bacterium
ATTACCTTGAGCATCAGAAAGAGGAGTATGATCCCCGCGATGCCCGCTATTACGTAGAGTATTACCATTGTGCATCTCCTTTTTATTTGTGTTTTATTTGAAGGCGCGTTATTTTTATTTGAAGGCGAGCTTTGCAAAGCTCGCCTTCGAATAAAGTTGCTCGCCTTCATTGCCATTACTTCCGGCTTTATATATTTGAAGGCTCTTTAAGAAACTCCGCAAGGGGTTTCATGCTTTCAAGAACTTCCTCTATTTCACGCATGGTGTTGTCGAGGGAGACATTTGCATCCTCGAAGGCCTGTTTTTCGAAATTAGAGAGGGATTTCATGTTTTCTACATCCTTGGTGCTGGTAAATTCAATAAGCTGAGTGAGGATGATTCTCAGGTTGCGGTACAGGGCGCAGATAGCATTGTACATCTCGTAGTAATGAACAAAGCGCATGGTACGTTCATCATCGCCCCCCATGAAATCAATAAGCCGTCTTCCTTCATTGTCAATCTTGGCCTGGTAGTAGGTGAGAGACCGGGGATAATTTGTAAGTTCTTTCTCGTAATTTTCAACCTTTTCAAACTGTTGAATTCCATCAATTTCAAGGTTTCGGAAAACATTTTCCAGTTCAATAGAATCTGTTTTATTTTCCTTGGGGAAGACATTGGAATTCTTTATGTTCATCATAATGCCCCCGAGCCGGTCACGGTGGGCTTCCATCAGGTGGAGAGTTTTGCGGATCAGGCCGGCGGGGTCAAAGTATTCTTCGTAATTTTCAACCAGTTCTTCTTCGTCAACGTATTCATCATCGTACTGGTTTTCATTATTAATGCGCTGTTGTACCACCTTCTGCGAAAGAACCTGGGCTTCCATGGCGCTGGAGCGCATTATTTTTACAATTTCTACTTTTCTTTCAAGGCGGTTGTAGCGCAAACCGTACATATTGCCATTTTTGTCAATATACCTGTTGTGAAGATCGTATACTGAAGCGCGGGTAGTATCAATGTCCGCAGTAGTATCAATTTTTATGATTCGGTTTTTCATAGATCCTTTTCGGAAATTTCAGGAATCTCTTCATCGAACTCTACGGCAATGTAAACTTCCCCCTTTGCGGCAAAGCGGGCGAATTTTTGAGCCACTTCAGTAGGGTTAAATTCAAGGAGACCGGTACGGACAGTACGCCCCATGATTTCATAATTTTTCTTTTTTATTGTAAAGAAGGCACGAATCGGCATGTGAACCGGTACCCGGTTATCGGAAACAATGAAGACTCCCCCCTGGCTCAGGTCGAGAATAAGCCCTTTTCCCTTTGAGGGAACATCCTGTATGACATCAACTTCATCGGGATTGCCTTCATAATAATCAAAAGTGGTCTTAATCTTACACGCATGGCGCGTATATTTTCGTTTTTCGCTCATGATATCCTCAGCCTGGGGAAAATTTTTCTTAAGGATAGGTAATGAATTACCTGTCGTCAATCTTTTTATTGCAGGGTAAAAGGGCTTTTTCCGGTTTGCGAGAAAAAGAATAAAATTTTTCAGGGGGGAAGAAAAATGTCTTTTTTGTCGGAAAGGGCGTTTTTATGAAGAAGGCACGTTTTTATTTGAAGGCGCGTTTTTTCTTTATTTGAAGGCGCATTTTTATTTGAAGGCGCGAAAGCGCTTTCGCGCCTTCACATAAAGAAAAAAACGCCTTCAGAAAAAGATATATTACATATATGTAACATATCTCATGAAATGTGACTTTTACCAATTAATGATTTTACAGAGAAAATATCTCATTGTATCGTGACATAATCCAAAATCAAGCGGCAGCCTTAAAAACCGCTCAACAGGACAAGCTGTATGAATAACAACAAGACAAAATTTGTTTTTGTAACCGGCGGAGTATGTTCCTCCCTGGGAAAAGGGGTTTCGGTTGCCTCCCTGGGGCTTCTTCTCGAAGGACACGGGTATAAACTCTCTATTGTAAAAATGGATCCCTATATCAATATCGATCCCGGCACCATGTCTCCCTACCAGCACGGGGAAGTTTATGTGACCGAGGATGGAGCGGAAACAGACCTCGACCTGGGATACTATGAGCGGTTCACCAGTTCGAAGCTGACACATAAAAATTCTATTTCCACCGGCCAGATCTACAACGCGGTCATTCAGCGGGAGCGCCGGGGTGACTATCTCGGCCGGACCGTTCAGGTTATTCCCCATATTACCAATGAAATCAAAAAGCGTATATATGATGTGGGCAACGAAGATGAGCTGGATTTTGTACTGGTGGAAATCGGCGGAACCGTCGGTGACATAGAATCGGTACCCTTTCTTGAGGCAATCAGGCAGATCCGTCACGAACTGGGAAGCCGTCGGGTGCTGAATATTCACCTCACCCTGGTGCCGGTAATTGCTGTGGCGGGAGAGCATAAAACGAAACCGACACAGCATTCTGTCAAAGAGCTGATGCAGCTCGGAATACTGCCCGACGTGTTATTGACTCGAACAAGCCAGATTCTATCTGATGAAATGAAGAGTAAAATTGCCCTTTTCTGTAATGTTTCAGAACGGAAGGTTATCTCTGCTGTTGATATCCAGGGCTCTATCTATGAGATTCCCTATATGTTCAAAGAGCAGGAGTTTGACATGATCGTTCTTGAGCATTTCGATCTTGAGGCCCCGCCCCTGAAGATAGCGAAGTGGGACAAATTTATCAAGCAGTTGAAAAATCCGAAGAAAAAGGTGACCATTGCGGTGGTGGGTAAATATATTGTACTTCAGGATGCCTACCGGTCCATCTACGAGGCACTGGTTCACGGTGCTGTTGCCAATGAAGCGGATATAACCATTAAGCGTATTGACTCCGAAGATCTCGAAGGCATGAAAAAGCAGCAGATAGAAGCAGAGTTTAAGGAAGTTGACGGCATCCTGGTCCCCGGCGGTTTCGGAAACCGGGGCATTGAAGGTAAGATCATCGCCATTAACCATGCCCGTACAAAGGGGATACCCTTTTTCGGCATATGTCTCGGTCTTCACTGCGCGGTTATAGAATACGGGCGAAATGTCTGCGGTCTTGACAATGCCAATACGACAGAAATAAATCCTGATACTGAACACCCTGTGATCTCCCTTCTCGAAGAACAGGAAGATGTGGTCGATAAGGGCGGAACGATGCGTCTCGGCGCCTACCAGTGCCAGCTCCAGGAAGGATCAAAAATACGTAAAATATACGCGCAAGAAATAATTCATGAACGGCACCGTCACCGCTTTGAATTTACCATGAGATACAAAGAACTCTATGAAGAAAAGGGCATGTCCTTTGGAGGGATTTATCGCCAGAATAATCTGGTTGAAACCATTGAGCTGGCGGATCACCCATGGTTCGTGGCAACCCAGTTTCATCCCGAGTTTAAATCAAAACCTACAGCCCCCCATCCGTTGTTTAAGGATTTCATTCGCGCTTCGTGCGAAAAGAAGTAATTGCATCTTTTCGCCTTCGCGCATGAAACGTGAAGGCATTGGTTTGCCTGAAGGCGAGAAAGCGTTTTCTCGCATGAAACGCAAGGCTGTTTCGTCCACGAAACGTGAAAGCATCGGTCCACCCGAAGGCGCGGAAGCGTTTCCGCGCATGATGCATAAAGTTGTTTCGCCCATGAATCGCAAGGTTGTTCCGCGCATAAAACGTAAAGACGCATTTTATTTTGAAAACGTGAATAACATTTTATTTTGAAGGCGCGAAAACGCTTTCGCGCCTTCAAAATAAAATGTCTTCAAATATTTAAAAAATTTAATTTTTCCATCCCCAAATTCGTATACTCCATGAGACCCCAATCATGGAGAATAAAATGCATCAACATCGAAACTCGCAAAAGAGAATATATATGCCTGGAACGGCATACTTCTGCACTACTAATACATACCTGAGGCACCCATGGTTCGAAGAGCCGATACTGCGTGAGGTGCTGGCTGCTGAAATAAATAAATGCCAATCCATGCATAACTTCTATTTGCATGGGTATGCGATTATGCCGGATCATTTACATATTATGTTAATGCCCCGGGAGGGGAGTACACATTCGGAAGTGATGAAATCTTTGAAAAAGCAGTCTTCTCATAACATGAATCGTATCTTGGGAGGAGTGCCTCTCGGGCTGTCGGAAAAAAGGGTTTCGGAAAACGTGAGCCCGAATATTTTAAATGACGACGCGGGCACCTCAATTGAAGGAGCGAAAGCGCTTTCGCTCCTTCAACATTATCCGCGTCATCATTTAAAATATTCGGGTCTTATGGAAAACCATGATGCATTCATCCGTGAAACCCGCATGCAAAACATCAAAAAGCATGGCGCCACCAGCCCGCCAATACAGTTCAAATGGCATAAATCATTCCATGACCATTACATTCGTGATGCTGAAGATTTTATAAAACATCTGCGGTATGTCGAGAAGCAGCCGGTGCATCATGGCGTTGAGGGGACTGTTTATATTGATGATTCGAATTTTGAAGATGCGGATAGTGGAAGCTCGAAAACGCTTTCGAGCCTTCAAATTGGGGATTTGCACCTTCAAAAATCGAATCCCGCCAGCCGGCACAGGCAAAAAACCATCGATAATCCCCGCATTGAGCTCATCGCCCGGGCTGTGGGGTGCGAGGTGCATCTACGTCGGTTTTGAAGGCGGGTATATACCCCAAATATGCATCATGGATTTAATTTGACGGCGCAAATGCCCATACGGAGGCGCGGGCTATGGATTATCTTTGAAGACACAAATACCACAAATGAAGGCGCGAAAGCTCTTTCGCGCCTTCAACATGATCCGCGTCTTCAAAGATAATCCATGGCCTTAAGGCTCCATGATACCTTCTCTCCCTTTTCTGTAACCGAAACTTTTTCTCTGTTACTAAAAAACCAATTGCAAAAAAAACCGCTTCGCGGTAAAAATCTCTAAAAATAAAACAGATTTTCTTTATGGAGTAAGAACATCGCCCGAGTGGCTGCTCTCATTCCCATAAGCTAAAAAGGAGACTTAAAAATGATAAGAAACGGGACAATGATAAAAATACTGGCTGCCGCCATGGTGGTTTTGCCGACACCGCTGACCCCGCAAAACACGAAGCCCTGCCCTTCACGCGCAACAGCTGACGCATGCAACAGCACCTCCCCGGTCAGGCAGGCAAACAACCCGAACAGGTCGCGCTGCAGCCAGTAGGGCGATACCCGTCCGCCTGCCTCGAGAACCAGACGCATCCCGGCGGTGGTGAGGTCAAACCACAGGCAGTAGCCGCGTCGCCCCAGCAGATACCAGTGTCCCTCATGGTGCAGCCCCTGGGGCCAGTCCGCATCAGCGACACGTTCAACAGCCAGGGTCATATCCGCTCTGGCAAGCGGATCTGCCGGCAGCCGTTGCAACGCTTCCAGACAGGGCGGCAAAAACTCGGCAGCGCTGATAGTGAGTACGTGGTGTGCGATGGTGCAGGTACGGTGGGACTCCATCCGCTCATCCAAATTACATGATAGTAATCATCAGTGAAACAAACCATGGCGCAACCTCCTGAGTGGTGCGACCACATACTGCTGCCAGCGGAAACCGGCTTGTCCTGGCCCCACACCTTCCCTGACCCATGTCGCACCGGGCGTACCGGTGAGCCGCTGCGCGCAAAACCGCAGCAGGGGGATATCGGCCAGTATCGACTCACAGTACACACGCTTTAACGTACGCATACGTCGGGAAAACATCGCACTGAAAAACAGCTGCAGCAGCCGACGGTGGCGCCTTTGGGCATACCGGGCACATTGTGCAAGTACATCGCCGGGCACATCCTCGCACACGTGCGCGGCAACGATCAGGCCCGGCAAAACAAGATGCCAGATACCGTGACGCTCCCAGATCGCTTGCGCGCGTTCCCAGTTAAACGCGCCAGATGCAACGATCATGCGCATATCCGGCAAATCAAATGTCGTGCGGCCGACATGCTGAAAAAAATGGAGCAGGCTGATGGTATAGGCTATCTCAGGCGATGGTTGGCAGCATTGGGGGGCGTCAACCACTGCCGTGCATCCATCAGCCAGTTGCGCATACCGGCCCCAGCGCGGACTGGCGGTGAAACGCTGATGAAACTCGACCGGGACGCCAGCCATGACAACCGGATGCAGGTGAATACAGCGGTCATCCACCCAGTCTCCGGCAGCCATATGACGAAATGTTGCAGGAGACACAACGGCATCGATATCGCGCATCTGGCGTAAATGCGGGTGCGGATAATAGTGCCGTGTCGCAGCGCCCTTGATCAGCAGCGCAGGGTCTCCCGCGCCGGCACCCAGCAGTTGCAGTGCGGCCAGCGTCTGGGCGCTGCGGGCGAACTCCTGTTCGCAAACCGGACACAATGCGCGGACAAGCGCCGTGTCGTGCAAATCATACTGCTGCAGCATCCACGAAACCATCCCGGCGCACAAACGGCCCGCGATCCAGGAACACAGGACTTCGGGCTTGCGCTGGTAGCGCCCGAGCAGCACTTCCGCATCACTGCGTCCGGCCCGGGCCAGCAAAAATGCCAGCGGCCAGTTTTGATGTGCGGGGAATGGTGCGTCCAGCATA
>CAZPEK010000016.1:0-8514 GCA_964585555.1 uncultured Leptospirales bacterium
TGAGACCATTTAGGCCGTTAGAGTGCCTTATTTTAGAATAAATACGTCTAAAGGTGTTTAATCGCCTTATGAAGCGTTAAATATGACTGCCAAAGGGGGCGAAAATTCGAACAGGGAGTAATCCCGTCTTACTCTTTTAGTTCTTTGAAAACATCAAGCGTGAGAAGCGATAATCAACGGCACTGATGTCTTTGTATTCGTTGCAGGCTTATATGTGCCCAGATATAAGCCTGGAACAGGGTCATTAACTGAGTATCTTCAGTTTTTACCTGGTAATATCTTCCGTTTCTAAGCCCTCAGAAAAGGAATGGCAGGGAAGCCAATAGAACGTACATACAAAGGAGTGTAAAATGATTATTAATCACAACATGAGTGCTATTAACGCCAACCGAGCCTTGAAATTCTCTCAGTGGGAAGTAACCAGCGGAATGGAAAAACTTTCTTCAGGAATGAGAATCAATAAGGCAGGGGATGATGCTTCAGGATTGGCAGTATCTGAAAAGATGAGAACTCAGATCCAGGGCCTGCGTCAGGCCGAGAGAAATACCGAAGATGGTATGTCTTTTATCCAGACTGCAGAAGGATATCTTGCACAAACTGCAAGTATTATCCAGCGGGTCAGGGTCTTATCTATTCAATCAGCCAACGGTATCTATTCTGATCAGGATAGACAACTAATCCAGGTTGAAGTGTCAGCCCTGGTTGACGAAATTGACCGTATTGCTTCACAAGCTGAATTTAACAGATTTAAAGTTTTGACTGGAGAATTTTCCAGAGTAAATGGAAAGGCAAGCATGTGGTTTCATCTTGGTGCCAACATGAACCAGAGAGAACAGGTATTTATCGGTACTATGACTGCCCAGGCCTTCAAGTTTAAGGATGGCACGGGTAAAGTATCAATTTCTCTCTCAAGTCCAGGCGGCGCTAATTCTGCTATCGGTCTTATGGATAGCGCCCTGCAGACCCTTTCCAAACAGCGTGCTGATCTTGGGGCTTATTTTAACCGCCTTGATATGACCGCTCGTGGTCTTATGACAGCCTTTGAGAACATCCAGGCTGCTGAGTCACGAATCCGGGATGCCGATATGGCCGAGGAGATGGTTAATTTTACCAAGAATCAGGTGCTGGTCCAGAGTGGAACAGCAATGCTGGCTCAGGCAAATTTACAAACCCAGTCAGCTCTTAGATTGTTAAATTCGTGATGGAAAAAGAATATTAAAAGAGTAAGACTTTTTCGGTTCTTTGAAAACTTGACCAGATTCTCAAACCTTTTCTTAGATTGTGACTGCCCAGAAAAATATGGCCAGCAATGCGTATGTATTGCTGTCTCTATATCCGGTAAAATGCTGGAGAAGGGTTCTGGATCTGCATGTCTTCATCTTTACGGCCCGCGTGGGAGTGAGTCGTGGGATGAAAGATATGTGGTTCTTCGCCTTTTTCTCCAGCACATGCCGGTTGCCGGCTCTCTTGTTCCGGCAGCTTGTGATGTTGGGAGGGCATCATCGGCTGCCGGAGCGTATTCGGGGGTCGGTGTTGTCTGGATTATGGGCAGTCCGGACGGCGAGTACAAGGAGATAACCTTCGGTCCCTTCGGGGATCCTGTGGGAGCATGATGTTCCTGCTGAAAAATCCAGAACTGTTCATAGAACTAAAAGTGACAGTCCTGATAACAACAAGGGAGGGTTCAAATGAGAATCAGTCACAACATGAGTGCCATTTTTGCGAACAGGCAAATGCAGAATGTCGCACGGCGAATTGACAAATCAATCGAGAGGCTTGCCTCAGGGGAAGCCATTAACCGGGCGGGTGACGATGCTTCCGGACTGGCCGTATCAGAGAAGATGCGTACACAGATTAATGGCCTGATCCAGGCTGAAAAGAACGCCCAGAATGGGCTTTCTTTCATTCAGGTCGCGGAAGGATCGTTTCAGCAGGTTAATGACATGCTCCAGAGGATACGGATGCTGTCAGTTCAATCTGCAAACGGGATCTATAGCAACAGTGATAGGACCCAGATTCAGGTTGAGGTATCCCAGCTGATTGAGGAGATCGATCGAATTGCTACATCTGCCGAGTTTAACAGGATGAAAATGCTGACCGGAACGTTTGCTAAAGACAGTAAGGTCGGAAGCATGTTTTTCCATGTGGGAGCTAACAGTAATCAGAGGATTCGCGTTTTTATTGCCACTATCGGAGCAAAGTCTTTGAATCTTTCCGAAGCTGGTGGGAAAAAGCGGTCCATCTCCACAGTTGGACAGGCAAATGCCATGATCGGATATGTCGATCTTGCTCTTGAGCAATTGAATCGGCAGAGGGCAGATCTTGGTTCTTACTACAACAGGATGGAGAATACGATTAAGGCTCTTACCTTATCGTATGAAAATATGATGGCTGCTGACTCTCGCGTTCGTGATGTTGATATGGCGGCTCAAATGGTCGAGTACACAAAGGACCAGATTCTCCTTCAGACTGGTACTGCGATGCTGGCTCAAGCGAACTTCAAGCCTAAGCTTATTATGAAGCTACTTGAATAGTAGAATCGGTTGAAGATGGATCAGTAAAGAAGAGGTCAACTCTGCAGTGCGGTTGACTTCACCCCTTTCCGGCGGGAGGCCGGGAAGGGGAACTCTTTTTTTTTGCAGGAGGGCTGAAGTGTAACACGGAGGTTTAAAATGAATATAAGTAAGATTGTAGACAGTATTGACATGAGATTTAAGAACAGCAGCATCCGGGAGAGCGCTGCTCAATTTGACCGGAAAGATGCAGGGGTCAATGAAAGTAATCCTGGACGTGAAGAAACTATTGCTGTTGTTGAAAAGTTAAATGAATCGGTTGAAAAGTTTAATGGTCGCCTGACCTTTCAGTATCATGAAAAGACTCACAGGGTTATCATGAAGGTGATCGATCCTTCTACCGATGAAATTGTACGGGAAATACCCGCAAAGGATGCAATACGGCTGCTGGAGCATATCCAGGATTACCTTGGTATGCTGGTTGATGAATCCAGATAACCAGATTGTAACCGGTGTTCATTTTTGCGGATAGTGTATCCGTTGTTTTATTGTCCATGAAATGCCTGTATGGACAGTGGTACAGGTGCGCTCTGATGGAATAAAGAGTCCCTTCCTTTTATATTCTTTTACTTCCTTTAAGAAATATTTTATAAACAATTTAAAATATACCTGCGTTTTTAACTGCAGGTAAGCTGGTTTTGAGTCTTCTACCGGGTTATTTCGTGAAATACTTTTTTTTTATGTCACCTCGTTATTTTTCTTATGGAAATTCCTGTCTTGACGATAATTAATCGAGAAGTTATCTTATAGTGACCTGCTTATATCTGGTAAATGTATGTACATGGTCGCTGCAGGAGGAAGGAAATGCCAATAACCATGGGTGGTGTTGCATCGGGAATGGATAGAAAAACTCCTGAAAGTTGAAGCCCGTCCTATTCGAAAACTCGAAGAGGATATTCGGGAAACCCGAAAGCGCAAAAGTGCTCTTGATAAACTTCAGGCAAAGCTGAAAACTCTAAATAGTGCAGCCCGTGACCTCTATGGGTTCAGAGCCTCTTATGACGAAAAGAAGGCGATATCCGCGAATTCAGGAATTATTACCGCCAAGGCCTCGAAGCTTGCTGATATTGGTGAGCACAAAATTGAAATTATTCAGATTGCATCTAATCATAAAATTGCTACAGACCCGGTGGAAAAGGATACCCGCCTTCCTGCGGGAAAAATATCATTCACCGTAAATGGCGAAAAATATACTATTCGTTTTAAGGGGGGGAAGTTAAAGTCCCTTCAGGAAAGAATAGATGATGAAGTTAAAGATATCATAGCCACGTCACTGGTCCGAACCACCGGCAAGAATTATATTCTTACTCTCCAGTCAAAAGTCCAGGGGAAAAAGGGAGAGATAAAAATAACCGGGGATAAAAAACTTCTTTCAAAGACCGGCCTTACAGGAAGTGAGCTTGAAAAGAAACTAAAAGATACGGCCCTGACCTTTGACCGCCGCTATTTTACTTCTTACATGGGAACTAAAAAAACCGGTAAGGAGGATGGAAAGATCAGTGTTACTCCTGATGGTACTGGTTTGAATATTTCAGGTCTTCTCTGGCGTGAATATGCCCTGCCGGTTTCGATGAAGGCAGAAAAGGACACAACTCTTGAATTTCTTTTTACCTACAAAAAACCCCTTAGTGAAGAGGATACCGTTCCGAAGCGTATTGAAATGGGCCCCGATGAGAAAGTGGTAATAAAGGGGATTGAACTTCGCGGCTACAATATTTCCCGTCTCAGGGATCTGAAAAAAAAGAAGCCCGAGAAACAGTTTGATTCTATCATTGGTGTGGGTGTTGTCGCTACAGGCACGGATGGAAAAAGAATCGAAAAGCTTTATCCCATTGATGAAAAATCAAAGGGGAAGCAGATTATTCCTGTCGGCCGTGACATGAAGAACAGAAAAATTGAAAAGGTTGTCTTCTATTGTAATGATGGAAATGCGGCTTTTTCTAAAGCAAAAATAGCCACTCCAGTAAAAGACGAGGGGGGCTTTAAACTGAAGAATGAAATTGCCAGGGCAAAGGATGCAAAATTGAAGGTTAACGGTGTTGATATTACCCGTGATAAGAATACCGATCTAAATGATATCATAAAGGGTGTGAATCTTGACATTAAGATGTCTTCGAAGGTGCCTGTAAGCCTGCAGATCAATCATGACATAGATGTAGCCACGGAAAAAATTAAAAATTTTGTTAAGGCCTATAACGATTATCTCGATTTTCATCGTTTGCTCGTCAAAACGGGAAAATCTACCAAACCGGGACAGAACAGGGAACGGAAACGGGACCAGGGTGTTTTTGTCGGTGATATGACGATTGTCCGTATCGAAAACATGATGAAGCGAACTGTAAGCGCCGCGTACCCGAGCCGCGCCGAAACGCCTGTTAAGATATTTACCCAGATGGGTGTTTCAACGGGGAAAATAAATGCAGACTGGGAATCTATTAAACTCGGGAAACTCATTGTTGATGAAGAAAAACTGAAAAAAGCAATAATTGATAATCCCGAGGGTGTATCAATGTTTTTCGGTTCTGATACTGATGGGGATAACCGAACGGATAATGGTATGGCCTTCAGTTTGAACCGCCACCTGAAGGCTTATATTGGTTTTGGAAAGAATATACTGACAAGTAAACTGGACCTGGAAAACCAGTCCATAAAACTTGCCAATGAAAGAATCGAACGGCATACGGATCACCTGAAGAAATATGAATATAAGCTCCGTACCAAGTTTGGCAACATGGAGAGGGCAATTTCCGGTGCCAATGCCCAGCGGAACTGGATGAATGCCCAGATGGGAAATAACAACAACAAGAAAGGGAAATAACTGAAGGTTGAAATCGAGGAGACGAGACTGTGGAAATATATATTAATAACCATTCAATAGATTTTGAAATGGAGGCTGAAAGTACTGTTCATGAGGTTGTTGATTCACTTTTAGACTGGTCGAAGGAACGGGACCTTGTTTTTTCAGAAGTTGTTTTAGATGGAGAAAACTATTCCGTTGATAAGATTCCTGATATGCCTGTTGAAAAGGCCTCGCAGATGAATTGTCTTATTGAATCCAAGGCTGATATTGTCATTTCTTCGGTGGATGCTGGCATCCGTTATTGTGAAAAGGCCCGTACTTTTATTGAAGAGATCTCATCAGATGACAGCGAAACCGCTGAAGAACTTGAGCATCTTGAAGGGGGACTTCACTGGATATCCGATGTGCTTATTTCAGTTGTCAAGCTTATCGGGGCTGATCCCGATGAGGCTCAATACAGGGATGAGACAATAACAGAGCATGTGGCTCATGCTGTCGGTCTTGGTGACTTCATTGCTGATTCCGGGAATCTTGAAGAATCCGTTGCGCGGGTTAAGCAAGATGTTCAGATTTTTGCCGATATCAGGGAAATTTTCAGGCTTCTTCTTGCAAGCGATGAGATGCGAAGCCTGATCGCAAAAAGCATTGATTCTCCCGACACGCTCCTTGCTTCACTGGTTGAAATTAAGAATGCTATACCCGGTGAAGTTGAGAATCTGAAAGCTGCGGCCATTGCCTTTCAGGAAGGAAAGGACAAGGATGGTGTGGAGAAACTGAATCGTTTTATAGCATTTATCTATGCCTATACCAGGAGCTGCTACCAGGTTGTGCCTGTATTTTCTGTTGATCTTAAAGATATCTCAGGAGATGGGGAAGAGTCTCTGGAGACCCAGAATCTTCAGCTTCAGGATCTCCTCAGTGAAGTAGAAGAAGTAATGGAAAATGATGACATTATCAGCCTGTCTGATATCCTGGAATATGAACTGGTGCCGGTCCTCGAAAAGCTTGAGGTGTTAACAGGAAATCTCCTCGATTACCTTGACAGGTAAAGACCCTGCTGGTCTTCTTTATTCTTGACGTATAATCCTGCACGTGACTTTCTGTTTTCCAGAGAATAGTACTGGAGTCTATGATGAGTAAAAATAAAGAAAAGAAAAAATTGTGGGGCGGGCGCTTTACCGGAAGCGCGGCCGGAATAACGGAACGCCTTTCTGTTTCTGTTCATTACGATGCGCGAATGTATAAACAGGATATCAGGGGATCAATTGCCCATGCCCGTATGATGAACAAAATGGGGGTCCTCTCTGACCAGGAACTGAAGTCTATTGTTGGGGGACTTGAGGATATCCGCAGGGAAATTGAAGAGGGAACCTTCGAGTTCTCCGAGGCCCTTGAAGATATACATATGAATATAGAAGCTCGCCTGACAGAACGTATCGGTGATGCGGGAAAGAAACTTCATACAGGCCGTTCAAGAAATGATCAGGTTGCCCTTGATATGCGTCTGTTTCTTCGTGATGAATGTTTGCATATCCGGGAACTTCTTGAAAAACTGATCTCTACTCTTGTGGATGTCGGTGAGGCAAACCTCGATGTACTGATTCCGGGGTATACTCATCTCCAGGTTGCTCAGCCTGTGCGCTTTGGACATCATATGCTCGCCTATGCCTGGAAATTTTACCGTGACATGACACGCCTCGGGGCGGTCGTTGACGCCTGCGGTTCTCTTCCCCTTGGGGTGGGTGCCCTTGCGGGGGTCAACTATGCTAATGACCGTGAATTTCTCAGGAAAGAGCTCGGCTTTAATGAAATTATAATGAATTCAATGGACGCGGTGAGCGATCGTGATTTTATTCTCGACTTCCTTTACTTTGCTTCCGTAACCGGGACTCACCTTTCACGTCTCTCTGAGGAGCTGGTTCTCTGGTCAACTACAGAATTTAATTTTATCCGACTTGCCGATGCGGTTACGACTGGATCTTCCATCATGCCCCAGAAACGAAATCCCGACCTGGCAGAATTAATAAGGGGGAAGACAGGGCGTCTTAACGGCAACCTGGTCGCTCTTCTGACAATTCTCAAGGGCCTCCCGATGACCTATAACCGTGATCTCCAGGAGGACAAGGAGCCCCTTTTTGATTCAATCGACACAATAAAGCTCAGCCTCGAGGGAATGGAAGAAATGATCAGAACCATGACGGTAAACAGTGAGAGAATGGGGAAGTCTGTCTACAGCAATTTCTCAACGGCAACAGATTTTGCAGACTACCTTGTTATGAAAGGGGTCCCTTTCAGGCAGTCTCATGAAATTGTTGGTAACATTGTCAGGTTTTGTGAAGAGAATAACCGTGATTTTTTCACCCTTCAGTATGATGAACTAAAGCAGTTTTCAGAATTCATCGATGGGGATATAACGGAAATTCTTGATCCTGAGCTTTCCACCGAAAGAAAAAAGTCAGCGGGAAGCACAGCCCGAAGCCAGTGTGAAATTCAGATAAGTGAACTGAGAAGGCTTCTTAAGGGCTGATCATTTTCTCCTTTTACTAAAGGCGAAAATGAGACGATGCCCTGAATATGCGTATCTATTCTTCTTGACTTTTTTATTGTATTTCCCGTATGCTGAAAATCTGTTTTTGCCTTCTCAGGCATTTTCGAAAATTTGAATATTTAATAAATGGAGCTGAAGAATCATGAGCACCAAGCAAAAAGTCAACCTTGACTGGAAAAATTTAGCCTTTGAGTACCTGAAAACTGATTATAATATTCGCTTTACCTATAAAAATGGCGCCTGGTCCCAGGGAGAGCTGGTTTCAGATGAGTATGTATCCCTTCATATGGCGGCACCATCCCTCCATTACGGACAGCAGGCCTTTGAAGGAATGAAAGCCTTCACAACCGCAGATGGAAGGATCGTCGTCTTTAGACCTGAAGAAAACGCGAAACGTCTGAAAAAAAGCTGTGAACGAATTTTCATGCCCCCTGTTGATGAAGCGATGTTTCATGATGCGATACAGCGGGTTGTTGCAGCAAACGCCCATTTTGTTCCTCCCTACGGTACCGGTGCGAGCCTGTATATACGGCCCCTGTTTTTTGTTGATTACGGGAATGCAACCGCAGATATGACATTAGTGATTCTTGCCT
>CAZPEK010000016.1:8541-16260 GCA_964585555.1 uncultured Leptospirales bacterium
ATACCACTTTATCGTGATGGTAACACCGGTGGGTCCCTACTACAAGGGAGGCTTCAATCCTGTTAAAGCCCTGATTGTGGAAGAATATGACAGGGCGGCGCCTCTTGGTGTTGGCGACTGCAAGGTTGGCGGCAACTATGCAGCGGGACTCGCGGGTGGACAATTCGGAAAGGATAAAGGTTTCCCTGTAGCTCTCTACCTTGATTCTGCTGAAAAGAAATTTATTGATGAATTCAGTACCTCTAATTTTATAGGAATAAAGGGCAATACCTTTATTTCCCCCGCATCTCGGTCTATTCTTCCGAGCATTACCAATGACAGTCTCGGTATTATCGCCTCAGATATGGGCATGAAAGTGGAACGGCGGCCTGTTCCCGTTGAAGAACTGAAAGAGTTTGATGAAATTGGAGCTGTTGGTACTGCTGCGGTTATTACACCGGTAAGTCATATCCAGTACCGGGATGAAGAGCTGGTTTTCGGGGATGGAGTCAATGCAGGAAAGAAAATAACTGAATTATATAAAGCACTGGTCGATATCCAGACCGGCGAAGTTGAAGACACCCACAACTGGCTTGATGTGGTAAAAGTTTAAAGTATTCCGGTCAGGGCATGGTCAGCATAAGGCGCTGACCGGTATACCTTGTAAACAGTTTCAGTTCTGGTTGGTTACCCGCTCTGCCTGGAGTGCAAGGTATTTAACCAGGATCTGCTCACTTATTGATCCCTGGGTGACCAGAATGATTCCAATTAGTCCGCCTTCACTTTTTTGAACTGCAAGGGCTTTATCGAGCTGTTCCTGACTGATTTCGCCACTGTCGAGTAATATTTCTCCCAGTAAGTCTGCTCTGCTCGCGCCTGGGGCGGAGCAGAGATAATAAGTGCCTATAAGAGTTTATTCACCGCGTCTTTCCAGAGACCTACCTGTCTTTTTCTAATTGAATCATTCATCACCGGATCGAATCGGGTTGCTATTTCGTTGCTTTTAGCTATATCATTAATAGAATTATAGAGTCCCACCGTTACTCCCGCGAGGTATGCTGCTCCCAGGGCTGTTGATTCAGTAATTTTAGGAAGTAAAACCGGAATACCGAGAATATCAGACTGGAACTGCATTAAAAAATTATTTTTTGTTGCCCCGCCATCAACCCGGAGCTCGGTTATTTTTTTATCTGTATCCTGCTGCATTGCTTCTATGACATCCATAGACTGAAGGGCTATCGATTTAAGGGCAGCCCGGACGATTTGCTCCCTGGTCGTGTCCCGGGTGATGCCGAATATTGCTCCCCGGGCATCCATTTTCCAGTGAGGTGCCCCCAGACCGACAAAAGCGGGAACAAGAACCACTTCATCTTCCTTTGTAAAAAGGGAAGTTGCCATGCCTTCGGATTCTGAACTGCGGTGAAAAAATTTCATGTAATCCCTGAGCCACTGGATGACCGCGCCGCCAATAAAAACGGATCCTTCAAGGGCATAGACAGGTTTTCCATGATTGTCACAGGCAAGGGTTGTGAGGAGGCCGTTTTTTGAGATGGTAAAATCATTGCCGATATTTACGAGCAGGAAACAGCCCGTGCCATAGGTGTTTTTCAGTGTCCCGGGGAAAACGCAGTTCTGGCCCACCATGGCGGCCTGCTGGTCACCGGCAATACCACCAATAATCACACCATCGGGAAGGCCTTCGATGCCCAGGGTTTTCCCAAAGTTGGCTGCCGAGTCAGTTACTTCCGGCAGGATCGATTCAGGGATATCAAGTATCCTGGTCAGTTCCTTTGACCATTTTTTCTTTTTAATGTCATAAATGAGGGTTCGTGAGGCATTTGTGTAATCAGTTTTGTGGGACTTCCCCCCGGTCAATTTCCACAGAATCCAGGTGTCTATTGTCCCGAAAAGAAGTTTGCCTTCCTGGGCAAGTTTTCGCGCCGCGGGAACATTTTCAAATATCCATTTGATCTTGGTGCCGGAAAAATAGGCATCCATAACCAGGCCGGTTTTTGCCCTGAAGGTTTCTTCAAGACCCTTTTCTTTTAACTCATTGCAGATATCTGTAGTTCGTCTGCACTGCCAGACTATGGCATTATATATGGGCTTACCCGTGGTTTTGTCCCAGAGTACTGTTGTTTCCCGCTGGTTGGTGATTCCTATTGCCAGTGCGTCTGCTCCTTCGAGGCCTCCCTCTTCGATTGCTTCGGGGATGAGACGGGCAACTGAGTCCCAGATTTCTTCTGCGTCGTGCTCAACCCATCCTGCCTTGGGGAAATGCTGCGTAAATTCACTGTAGGCACTTGAGATTGGCTGACCTTTTTCGCCGAAACAATAAACCCGGTTGCCGGTTGTGCCAAGGTCGATAGATATTAAAAATTTTCTGTCCATACTTCCTCTTTATTATATTGTACAGTTTTGAAACCTTTAAATTGTTTAAATCATGCCTTCTGGTCAGCATGATTTAATTGAGAGAATTAAGGTTGTGTTGTAATGTTACACTGAGTATAATTTAGAAAATCGCTTCCTGTCAATGATTTTTACCTTCTTAGATAGATAAGAGTGTGAAAGATAGCCGAAAAGTACTTGCTCAGGGGCAGTGGACCCGTATATTTAGTCATGAAAGGAAGTAGATGCGGGCTGCAGGAATGCAAACGGTATAATATAGCAGGGAAGCTTAATAAAAAGTAAAAATACTATGAACAATCTCAAGTCAATTTTAAACAGGCATCCTCATTGTGAGGGTCGGTATATCGCGGAGATCGGTCTGAATCATAATGGTGATCATGATATGGCCCTGAAAATGATAGAGGCAGCGGCTGAAGCGGGGGCTGATGGGGTAAAATTTCAGACCATCATTCCTGAAGAACTGGTGTCTCCCTACGGGAAGGCACTCCTTGAAGAGGGATGCGAAAGCTTTCGGGACAATGAAACCGAAGAATTTTTTCAAAAGTTTTTATTTACCCGGGAAGAGTATTTTACCCTGGCAGAGAGAGCCCGGGAGTGCGGTGTGGTCTTTTTTTCTTCCCCCTTTTCTGAAAAATCGGTTATTTTTTTAGAGGAAGTCAACGTTCCCCTGTATAAGGTTGCTTCATCTGAAGTGACAAACCTGTCCCTTCTCAGGGCAATCGGTCAAACAGGGAAACCATGTATCATCTCCACCGGGATGGCCAGAAAAAGTGAGATTTCATCAGCCCTTGAGACGTACCGCAAAGCCGGGGGAAGCGAGGCCCTTCTTCTTCATTGCGTCTCTAATTATCCCCTGGAGTTTCATAATGCCAATTTGAAGCGTATCGAAGAGTTGAGACGAGCCTTTGATAGGGAAGTCGGCTTTTCGGATCATTCCCGGGGAAGTGGCTTGATGCAGCTTGCGGCGGTTTTGGGGGCCCGGATATTTGAGAAACATTTTACTATTGACAGAAGTTACCCCTGTCCCGATAAAGAAGTTTCAGTAACCCCTGAGGACTTTTCGTCCCTTATAGTTGAAGTGGAAGATGCTATTGCAGCAGCAGGTGATGGCACCATTGATTTCGGTGCTCCCGAAGCAGAAATTGCCCAGGGAGCACGGCGCAGTCTTTTTGCCCGCCATGATATTTCTCAGGGGGCGACCATCAGGGAGGCAGATCTTATTGCACTGAGACCCGGCATCGGAATATCGCCGGACCTCATTGATACTGTAACAGGAAAAACCGCTGCTGTTGATATTGCAAAGGATATGCTGATCAGAGATGAATATATTCAAAAAGGAGATTTCAGTGAATAAAAAGATAGTAATTGTACTGCTGGCACCATTTTTTCTGGTTCAGTGTTCATCGATTCCATTTGTTGGTAAGTTTTTCAGGAGCGAGAGTAAGTTTTTTACCGAGGGAGAAAAAATAATTCTTACTAAAACCACAACGGTCATCGGGTATAATTACAGCTTTGATCCTGACCTGAAGCTTGATTATATTTATTCAAACTCCCCGGATATTGAGATTGCAAAGAAGAAAGAAAAAGATTTTAAAAAGGTTCTCGAGTCATTTAAAAAAGAAGAGATAACTTCCTTCTATGAAAAAATATACCGCCTTAAGCTGATTCTCACCTACTCGATGGAAGAGGCAAAAAAAGATAAAGACTGGAATGATTATACCCTTATTAAAAAATATATATTTCCCGGCTTTACGATTTATTACGATATGCTTGAAAAAAATGTATTGAAAATAGTTCCGGAATATAAAGGGGCTGCTGATAAAAATAAAGCCCTTATTGAAGGAGAAGTAAAAAAAGAATTTGATTAGGGGAGGCACCGAAGCCATTTTATGATTTCTGCCCTGATTTTATCCTGTTCCCTTCTTCTTGCTCCGGCTGAAAAGGGAACAAAAGTACATATTCTCGCCTATCACGCGTTTCTTCCGAGAAATAATCAGTACTGTTTTTCCCTCGATGAACTGCGCAGGCAGTGCGCCCTTCTTCAGAAAAAGGGGTACCGCTTTATAGCCTTTGATGATTTTCGTCGCGGGAGGGTTGCCGGCATAGGCAATATTCTTCTTACTGTAGATGATGGCAACCGGAGTGTCTATGACGCCTATTACCAGGTTTTAAAGCCCCTGGGAATTCGGCCCCTTCTTGCGATTTATCCAAACATAATTGGTAAAAAAAAATATGCTCTTACCTGGGAGCAGCTGCGCCGTCTTAAGCGTGACGGATGTACAATCGCTGCCCATGGATACTATCATCTTCATCTTAATGAGGGACTCTACCGCCGTGATCCTTTTTCTTTCAAAAGAGAAATTTATAAATCCCGCAGTGTCCTGGAGAAAAAACTTGGTGGTACCATTGATATTTTTGTCTACCCCTTTGGGGGCCGTTTTGCACGTACCGTTGAGATGGTCAAAGAGGCCGGTTACCGTTACGCCTTTACGGTTGATTCAGGATCTGTTGATCCAGGTGCTCTTGCAGACCCCCTGCAGGTTCCCCGTTATATGCTTACCCGACACAATGTTACCTCTCTTCTGGGCACTCTGAGAAAAGGAATCCCGGGGAAATATATTGCCGTTCTCAAAAAACTTACCGGGGGATATGATGTATCATCCGGGGGGGAAGGTTATGGCCCTATGGTTGTCCTGCCGGTCAAAAAACCTGAACCAGCTGAAATCAGGCGCATCCATAAAGAAGGGTATAAGATTGATCTGAAGTGGCCCCTTGAGCCGGTTCTTGCCTACCATAAGGAAGAACCAAAGTATCTCTATCGTGTGGTAACAGTATCTCCTGACGAGGAGGACAGCTCTGTATCGAACAATAATGCAGAAGATTCCCGGCAACTTTATGCAGCTGTAACTGCAGCGGTTTCAAATGAAGAAGGTCATGGTGCCTTTATCCGCCGGATAAAAGGATTTTATTTTAAGACATCAATAGAACATGGGGCAGTGTATCCCGCGTTTTATGAACGTTTTAAAAACAGGGTACACGAAATAGACAGTTTTATCAGAGAAAAATTCAGGTCTCAATTAAAATGATATTATAACAGTAAATCCCGAAGGGGGCGTCATTGAAGCATTTCTTCAGGGTTTGCTGCTAGAGGGGAAGTTTTTTTATAAGTGAAAGAAACCAGGTAAAGTAAACCGCATTTCCCTTGAGATTCAAGTGTCCCTTTCCAATAGCCATTGCCATCACAGTTGCCGTTGGAGTCATCATGTAGCGGGATCCCCTTGCCGCGTCAGACCAGATTAGTGAAATGTCACTGTCTTCATGCAGACCTCGAAGCGGTTTTACTTTTCTTTTTTTGAAATGGTAGGTAAGTGAAATTCCTGTGTCACCTTCACTGATAGTCAGTGAATAGTCCTGCTCCCGGAGCTTCTCCCTGAAAGATTTATTAAAAACCGGATAAATTTATAAAATAAGAAAGAGGGTGTAAAGAAGCAGTGAAAATTTCATACATACCGCTTGACTTTAATGTAATATAAAACTGTAGATTATCCCGGGATCAATAAAGAGTCTCCAGAGCGTATGCGGTACGCTTCTGTTCAAAACAAGAAAGACCGTTCATAAGAGCAAAAGAATACCCCGGAATAATCTACAGCATGGTAATAAAAGCAAAATGTTATTCTCCGATAAACTTTGCATCCCGTTTTTGTGCAAAGGCCATCATTCCTTCCATCATGTCTTTCGTTGTAAAAAGCTTTGCAAGTTCTTCGCGCTCTGCCTTAAGATACTGTTCTTTTGACACAGAGCCTTCCATGGCGGTAACTTTCAGAATCGCCTTCATCGAAAGAGGAGGCCGAACTGCCAGTTTTGCTGCCAGGGCTTTAGCCTCATCGAGTACTGTTCCCTCTTCGCAGAGCCGGTTAACCAGGCCGATTGCAAGGGCCGTATCTGAGTCTACCTGCTCTCCGAGAAGCATCATTTCAAGGGCCCGCGCCTTTCCAATCAGCCGGGGCAGCCTGAGCGTTCCGCCGTATCCCGGCATGATACCGAGATTGGTTTCAGTCAACCCAACGCGTGCCCCTTTTTTGAGGAGCCTGAAGTGACATGCCAGGGCAAGTTCAAATCCTCCCCCGAGTGCATGGCCGTTCATAGCGGCTATAACAGGTTTCGGGTAGTCTTCGATTTTATTCCAGACATCCTGTCCTCTTTTGAGAAAGTCAACAGCATTGTAATCTCCGAAGCCGCTGGAAAGGTCCGCTCCAGCAGAAAATATTTTTTCTCCCGAACCGGTAATTATAATTGTACTTATTTTTTTATCCGGTTCGCTGACATCGAGAAATTTGCGTATGCGTTCGAAAACTTCCCCGCTCAACTGATTTGCCTTTGGTTTGTTGATGGTAATAATTCCGGCGCCATCTACCGGTTCAAAAAGAACTTCATCAGCCATAGGTGCCTCCTGGTGTTGCAGCTCCATGAGCGATGTACCCATGGAGCTGTTTTGTTCATTGTGCCCATTAAGCCCTGTTTATAACAGGCTTATGTGCCAAGGGTCTTAAAAGAACCGTCTATAATTTCAGGTTCGGGAGTAAAAAATTCCAGCTTAAATCTATCCTTCAGATAATTGAGAGCTTCAGTGAGTTGCTCGGGAGGCATGCCGGATGCGAGGGCAAAGGGGCCTGCAAAGGCATTCATGCCGTACTTAACACCGTCATCAATATCCTGAGTGGAAAGAGCGATTCCTTCTTTGAATACTTTGACTGCTTCATTAACCTGAATTGCCATGAAATGAACCGGGGTTATCTCATCGGTATCAGTTGAATCATCAATAACTGCTTTGCCGTTTTCCCAGTTGTAGATACCTTTACCTGTTTTCATGCCCAGTTCATTTTTTGCAATTTTATCGGTAAGGTAGCTGCCGGGTTTATATTGAGGAGAGAGGGTTTCTGCATAGTATCCAAGAGTGTGGCAGAAAACATCAATCCCGACAAAGTCGGCTGTCTCAAAGGGAGCCATCTTGACACCCATTTTTTTCATTTTACTGTCAATCTGCTCAGGTTTAATTTTCCCTTCATCAAGTATTGCGCTGAGAAGGGCCTGGTTCGGGGCACTGATTCGGTTGACGATAAAACCGGGCCGGTCTTTAAGAACCTTGATTGGAATTTTTTTGCATTTTTCAGAAACCTTACAGAGAAGATCAACGGCTTGTTCTGATGTTTTGTTTCCAAATATAATTTCTACAAGTTTCATTCTTGTTACGGGATTGAAAAAAGGCCGGCGTGATGTCCATCCTCATGGGCGTCGTCGCGAACTTCCCGATCGAGCTCGCGGCCGGGCTCG
>CAZPEK010000016.1:16270-19491 GCA_964585555.1 uncultured Leptospirales bacterium
TCATTCTGGTTACGGGATTGAAAAAATGCATCCCGATGAAGCGCTCCGGATTTTCAACAACCGAACCAATTTCAGAAACCGACATGGTTGAAGTGTTCGTTGCCAGTATCGCGTCTTTTGCTGAAAGATCGGAAAGCTCCTTGAATACCTTTTTCTTGAGGTCCATGATTTCAGGGACCGCTTCAATTACTATTTGAGCCCCCTCAACTGCCTCGGCGGTATCCATGGTCGTTACCAGAAGATTGTTGAGAATGTTGTCCGCATCAGCCTGGGTTATTTTTTCTTTACCCACGAGAAACTTAAGCGATTCATCTACCTTCTGTACCGCATTATCCAGGAATTCCTGTTTAATGTCCTTCATGAAAACCTGGTAGCCAGCCATGGCGCAGACCTGTGCAATGCCGTGTCCCATGGCGCCTGAACCGATAATGGCTATCTTTTTTACATCATCGATGTTCATAAAAATCTCCTTTTTGTTTTAGTATTGTTTTGTCTGTGTTTGATTATTTCAGCTCTTTGCTTGAAAGATCAAGAACATTTCGGGCTATAATAAGATGCTGTATCTGGCCTGTTCCTTCAAAAATATCCATTATTTTGCTGTCCCGCATCCACTTCTCTGCCAGGTAGTCTCTGCTGAAACCGAGAGGGCCGAGTATTTCACAGCACTTCTGAGTGATAAGTGTGGCGTATCGTCCAGCTTTGGCTTTTGACATTGATGCTTCGACATTATTAAATTGTTCATTGTCCGCCATCCATGCAGCTCGCCATGTTAAAAGCCTCATGGCTTCCAGGTTGGCCTCCATGGTGTAAAATTCTCTGACAATACTGCTGATATTGTTTGGATTGTTGGTATATGAAAGATCTACTCCCGCTTCTTCAAGCTTTTCCTTTGTGAAGTCGAGGGCCGCTCTTGCAATACCGTTTGCCATTGCCGCAACCATGGGGCGTGTGTTATCAAAGGTCTTCATGACGCCCTTGAAGCCTTCGGTTTCGGTTTTTATCTCTGCACTTCCCAGGATATTTTCCTTTGGTATACGGCACTCATCGAGTACAAAGGTTCCCGTATCAGAAGCCCGTATGCCCAGCTTATGCTCGAGGGTTTCCAGCTTAAAGCCGGGAGTGTCTTTTTCTACAACAAATGATTTTATGCCGTTTTTTCCCGCTTTTTTATCAACAGTGGCCCATACGACCACGACATCACATCGGTCTGCACAGGTGACAAAGATTTTTTCCCCGTTTAAAACATACTCATCACCATCAAGCCGTGCAGTGGTAGAGATTGATCCTGAATCAGAACCGGAACCCGGCTCTGTAATGGCCATGGCTGCCCATTTGTCACCAAAGCGCTGCAGTTGTTCTTCTGTGGCAACGGCTGCTATGGCTGCATTACCGAGACCTGCATTTGGTAAAGAAAGAAGCAGTGCCGCGTCACCCCAGCACATCTCTTCCACGGTAACAACAGTGCCGAGGTTTACACCCTTTTTGGGCTTTGAACTTTTTTCAGGGCTGTCATCGGATTTAGCCTTTTTCTTCGGGCCACCTCCCATGACTTTCATGGAGCGGAACATTTCAAGTTCTTGCGGATATTCATGTTCAGCCTCATCATATTTTCTTGCAATGGGACGCAATACGCTTTTGGCAAGGCTGTTCAGACTGGTGCGCATATTGTCAATATATTGTGGTGTTGCCAGATTAATCATGTATTCCTCCTCCTTACACCGATGCCAGGCCTTCGAGAATCGCAATACCCCGGGCATTCCGGAAGTATCGTTCAACAGGGTGGTCCCGGACATATCCGTGGCCCCCCAGTACCTGAACGCCGTAATCGGTAATTTTCATAGACATGTCTCCCGCATTGAGCTTTGCAAGATACGAGTCTCTTTGAGCATCAATATTTTTTTCAAGGACCGACGCGCCTTTCCATGTCAGAAGCCTCATGCCATCAACCTCATAGGCCATCTCAGCGATCATGAAGGCAACAGCCTGACGGTTTCCTATCACTTCGCCAAACTGCTGGCGTTCCTTTGCGTAATCACAGGCGTACTGGTACGATGCCCGTGAAACACCTGTTCCGATTGCTGAAATAGCAATACGGCTTCTCTGAAGAAAACGGACAAAGGCTTCTGTGCCGCCGATACGGTTTTCTTCCGATACCTGGCAGTCCTCCAGTTGGATCTGCCGTGTATCAAGGGCGTATATTCCGAGATTTTTCTCTTTTTCTCCGATGGACAGGCCTTTACTTCCTTTCTCAATAATAAAAAGAGAAGGGCCGTCATCTGTCATGGCTGAAACGAGAAAATGTATTGCTCTCTCTGCAAGGGGTACAAAGCACTTGGTTCCATTTAGAATATAGTTTTTACCTTTTTTTTCTGCGGTAGTCGCGGGATTGATTACATCAAATCCAAAAGTCGGTTCGTTTACTGCAACAGTTCCGGCCTGATAGGCGCCTTCACAATAGGGTGGTAAAAATTTCTGTTTCTGTTGATCGGTGCCTGAATCAAGTATGGTGTTTATAACTGTCGAAGGCAACATGGCGGCAATAGCAAATGCCATGTCTCCAGCGCTCAGCTCTTCGAGTACCACTGCATTGAGAACCGGTGATGATTCCATGCCGTAGCCGCCGTATTCTTCGGGAATGGGTGATATGCTTAGTCCCAGCTCCCAGACCTTTTCCAGGTATTCATCGGGAATAGTCTTGTCTTCATCCATCTGGTGGGCATTGTCAAGTATGACATCCTGTACCAGCTGAGATGCTGTATCTTTAATCATTTGCTGTTCTTCTGAGAGAGAAAAACAGAGGGGAGCTTCACTCATCGTATCCTCCTGTGCTTCTGTTGTTTCGGAACTGACGTGTCAGTTTCGAAATGCACGACAAAAGATACTTTGTCAATGATTTTTTTTAAAATATGCCAGAAGAGATAAGGGTGGTTACTTTTTTAGCAATGGTATCGATATCACGGGCAGCTTTCTGCCTTTTATTTCGGACAAAATAGAAGTAGCTGACTCTGAAAAGAGCCCCTGCAATGAAATTAGCCGTAAAGTCAAGATCGGTTTCTTTGTCGATGTGACCGTTTCGGATACCGAACTTCAGGTCATTGGTGATGATGTTAGTGAGGCGCTTTTCTATTTTTTTTATTGAAGATTCGAAATCACCGCCAAGACCGGGAGAAATACGAAGAATAATATTGGTGCGGTCGGTATCTTTTGCAAAGTAGGCCAGG
>CAZPEK010000017.1:0-1360 GCA_964585555.1 uncultured Leptospirales bacterium
GGTGACCTATTTTTACCGAAACCTTGAAAAGATTCTCCTGGCGGGGCCCTTCGGGCAGCGGGGCATCATCGGTATTGATCCCGGGGTCAGAACAGGGTGTAAGTGTGTACTCCTTGACAGCCAGGGGAATTTTCTTGAATCGATGACCCTGAACTTCTCCCGTGACCCCGGCGAGGCGGTAAAGCTTGAACCCTGGATAGAAAAACATAAACCTGAAGGCATTGCCATTGGTGACGGAACCTATGGCCGGGAAACCTATGGTATTATCAAAAATCGTTTTAAAGATCCGAACCTGACTATTGCCCTTGTTGACGAAGATGGAGCCAGTGTTTATTCGGCAGGAGAAGAAGCCCGTGAAGAATTTCCTGATCTGGATGTCACAGTCCGGGGGGCTATTTCAATCGGCCGTAGATTCCAGGATCCCATGGCTGAGCTGGTTAAGATTGATCCCCGGTCTCTTGGTGTCGGTCAGTACCAGCATGATATTACGCCGGCCCTTCTAAAGGAGAAACTGGAACAGACCGTGCAGTGGGGTGTCAACCGGGTCGGGGTCAACTTGAATACGGCGGGATACCATCTGATCAGTTATATTTCAGGTCTCGACCGGGCAAAGGCCCGAAGCGTGACTGAATACCGAAAAGTCCATGGGAGCTTTGCAAACCGCAATGAACTGAAAAAAGTAAAGGGAATCGGCGATAAGGCCTTTCAGCAGTCAGCGGGATTTCTTCGTATCCGGGGCGGCAAGAATCCCCTGGACAGCACGGGGGTCCATCCCGAGTCGTATGGTGCTGCCGGTGACATGGCTGAGGAACTGGGATGCAGCATTGTTGAACTGGTTGAGAATCCTGATGCCTATGTGCAGGGCCTTTCCAGGGTCGCAGAAAAATTTCCCAATGGTGAAAGCATTGCAACAGAGCTTAAGCAGCGGGGCCTTGATCCTCGTCGGGAATTTGAAGAAGTTCCCTTCAGTGATGAGATAACTTCCTTCTCTGATTTAAAGGAAGGCCTGGTTCTCAGGGGAATTGTTGACAATGTGGTGGCCTTTGGGGCCTTTGTTGATATCGGGCTGAAAGAAAAAGGACTGGTCCATATCTCGGAAGTTTCTGACCAGTATATTGAAGACATTACGGCCTTTCTCGCCGTTGGAGACCGGGTTACCGTGAAGGTGTTGACCCTTGATGCTGATCGAAAGCGTATCGGCCTTTCGATGAAACAGGCATGAAAATATAATAAAAAAGCCGATCCAAAGGGACCGGCTTTTTTATTATATCAGAAAGTAAAGGGGGGATACTTGTCCACCAGACCGGTGATAAAGGCCATGGTTCGTGCCATGTACCGATAGTACCGCACCAGAATATCA
>CAZPEK010000017.1:1454-3414 GCA_964585555.1 uncultured Leptospirales bacterium
AAAGAGAAAGTGGGGCCACCGGGAGGTCGCGAGAACTGAGATGATACCCGTCAGCCAGAAAATCGGGACAGCAATCCCAATAACTGAAAGTATCACGAGGTGAGGCAGGGTCATGAGGATAATGCCGATACCCGTAAGCCTCATGGTGGCAAGAAACCGTGAATAGGCAAGGGGATAGGTTATTTTCATCTGCATTGCATAGTCAATATCCTTTATGCCTGTAAAGATTGGCATTTCTTCAACAATGCCAATACACGCTGTACTGATTGCCAGGCTGTACCGGATGGTGTTTTCAATAATCTCTGAAAAATCTTCTACACTGTTTTTTGTGGAGATAACCACAATGTGATTAATGAAACCGAGGATTCCCGCAAGGAGACTGTAAATTGTTAATACAAGGAAATGCGGTATCATCCCCAGCAGGAAAACAAAGAAGAGCCGTGCCAGCGCGCCGAGACGAGAATATTTTAGAGAAAAATCAATGGAAAAATCGACTGCCCCGTTCTGTACACTGTCAGTTACCCGCTGGATGTGATCAGCGCCTGAAATATCATCAATTGTATCATCAAGTCCCATGGCGATATTGGATATCCTGCCTGCTCCACCTGAGCCGGCTGTTCCCGCGGGAATGGCTGATTCTTCAAGATCAAAGTCTATATCGGGAAGATCTGAATCGGAATCAGTAAGAATATCTTCAGCATCCCTTAATTCATTCTCCAGCTCATGCTTCAGATTCGGATCAATCTCATCAATGGAAAGATGGATATCCTCCTCGTCATCTTCTTCATTAAGAGAAGCTGTTGCTATTTCAAGCTCTTCAGATGTCAGTTCATCTATGGTAAGGCCCGCGTCTTCCAGGGTAATGCTTTCGTCCTCTTCGGGAAGTTCTCCATTGGCGAATTCATCATTTTCAGCCAGTTCTATGTCAAGGGCCTCCAGGTCAAGGGTGATGCTTTCATCCTCTTCTGTCGGCTGTACTGATCCCGTGGAAAGTTCAGGAAGACCAATATCTCCAGGGGCCTCTCCGGGAAGAATAGCCTCTTCTTCAGCCAGTTCTATGTCAAGGGTCTCCAGGTCGAGGGTAATGTCATCATCTTCCTGTAAGGGTGTCTCATTTGAAAGGGCAGCTTGAGCAGGTTCTTCCTCTTCAAAGGAAAGGCTGTAATCGTTGCTTTCGTCAAATTCAATGTCCAGGGAATCTAGATCAATGGTTATGCTTTCATCTTCCTCGTCATCTTCAGACTCACTGCGGGTATAGACTTCTTCTGTTGTAATTTCATCATCAAGTGTTATATCCTGCTCAATGGGGTCAAAGTCTCCAGAGGGGCTGTCTTCATCTGCTGCTTCATTAACCGCAGCTTCCATTTCATCAAGGGAGATGTCCAGGTCATCAATAGTCAAATCAAGGGATTCTTCATCCGGGGGAATATCCTCGGCGCCAAGGAGAACTTCTTCCACATCGTCTCCCGGTTCTGAAAGACCCGGTTCAGCGGAAGGTATCTCTATTGAGTCGGCCTCATCTTCGATGTTGAGGCTTATCCCGGCGGAATCCTCAGAGTTGTCGTCAAGATCCCCTTCGAGATCAATTTCATCATCAAGGGATCCCAGGTCAAGGTCGTCTGAAGCGGCAGCAGGCGTGCTGCTGTCGGAAAGGTCAATGTCATCCTGGAAGTCTCCTCCAAGGTCAACTTCAAGATCATCTATTTCCGGTTCTTCTCCTGGGACATCAGCAGTCAGTTCCATGTCATCAAGGGGAATATCCGCTGAAAAATCATCACTTTCTGATGTGGACGGGATGGACGAGGGCCGTGATGCCAAGGATGCCGAGGATGTTGTAGATGTTGGAGCCCAGGATGTTGCCGAGCGCCACGTCGGCATGGCGGCGGATCGCGGCCGTGACCGAGGTGGCGATCTCGGGCATCGAGGTGCCGACCGCGACGATGGTCAGGCCGATCACCGT
>CAZPEK010000017.1:3424-19318 GCA_964585555.1 uncultured Leptospirales bacterium
AATATCCGCTGAAAAATCATCACTTTCTGATGTGCCGGCAAGGGGTGTCTCAAAGGAAGGAGTATCCGTTGCAATGCCTGCTTCAGGTCCCGAAGGGGCTTCAGCCGTTGCTGCTTCTACGGTCGAAGAGGTGTCGCCCTGGGGGCTCTCGTCAAAGAAAGGGGGACTTGTATCGGTACTGCTGCCAGTATCAGGCAATACAGTATCGGCTATCGGCTCACCTTTTCTGTTGTCGATAATGTTTTCAGTGGTGCACTTCGGGCATGTAAAGGCGAATTTTTTGTCTTTTACCTTTCCATCATCAACCGCGAAGGCAGAGTCGCAATTTGTGCATCTGACGATCATGTTTCACTCCTGACAGATAATCGGCTATCGTTCCGGAAAATACTTTTCATTTATATTATGCTGAATAATAATAGGAGAAAGTGGAAAGAAAAAAATCATAAACCACTTCATATCTCTTCCATTGATTGCTTCAGATTTCTGCATATATTTCATATTCAGGTAGACGCTCCAGATGCCGAGCGTAAAGACAGTCAGGATAATATTGATCACCGGATCATCATTAAATACACGACTTACCCTGGCAAGCCACCAGAAATAATATAAAAACCCTGTTAGTATAAAAAGAAACAATAGAACAACAAGGTTGTTTTCAGGGATATATTCTTTCATGTGAACGCTCCGTAGACATTTTCCCGATTTTTATTATTTATCTATCTTATTAACGGATAATTTTACCGCATTTTGTACAATTTTTTTTGTACTATTGAGAATACGGGAAAACCACAGTATTAATAATATAATTAAGGAAGGAAGAAGTTACAAGCAGTAATTATATTGATTGTAAAGAGTATGCACCTGTTTTTAGAAGACTTTTCAGGAGAAAGTCAATTGACCGATACACTTCCCCCCTGATATAAACGTTAAGATATGGATTGGAAGGAGATTGAAAAAATACAATGATTTCCCGTTATTTACAGGAAGACCCGGCACCCTTACTTCTGGAAAAGGAAACCCCAGTGGTGCGCTATCTTATGAAACGGGACATTGAGACTGGTGGGGGGACCATTCCCTCGTATAAAGATCTTTTTGATGATCCGTTAGTCATCAGACTTTTCAAAAGCGCAAAGGGAGGCATTCTCGGAAGCGGTTGCCGTTTCGATCTCTACTATCGGGGAGCCCAGTGGCGTCTTGCCGAGGCTGTGGAGTATGGTCTTGACGGCAGAACTGAAGTGGTAAAAAATACCGCTGAGCTTGTTGCCTCTGAAACTACCGGCCCTGACGGGGGATTTACCTTTAACTGGAAACCCCCTCTTTCCGCGGCATGCCGGACCGGTGATATGGTCTATTATCTCTCCGCAGTTCTGGGGAGAGATAATGATGTGGTCAGGCGGGGTGTTGACTGGATATGTGCCCGTCAGCGTCATGACGGGGGATGGCTTCATTGTCCCCTGGGAGGAACCTGTGATATGATGAAGCTTACCCTTTTTCGGCGTGCCGGTTCAGGTCTAAAAAGAGAGAAAGACCAGGGGGTATCGAGCTGTTTCTACGCATCTGCTTCGTGCCTGAAGGGGCTTATTGCCGCAGGGCCTGAAAACAGTGATGTTATACAGAAGGGAGTTGATTTTTTTCTTGGAAGGCGGCTTTTTCTCGGACGAGGCTCTGAGCCGATTATTCCAGGGAATTCATGGAACCGGGATTTTCGTCTCCTCGGGTATCCGGTACTCTGCCAGTATGATCTTCTTACCGGTCTTGATCTTGTTTCTCAATGGGGATGTGGTGATGATGAGAGGATATCTCCCGCCTTTAACCTTCTTATGCAGAAACAGAACAGTAACGGAACCTGGAATCTGGAACAAACCGGCACAGGAATGCTCTACGGACCTGCCGACGCCTCAATGAAAGGGGCATATAACGCCATGGTAACCTTACGGGTACTCAGGTTCTTAAAGAATTTTAAAGAAGGATAAGGCTGGAGCAGGTTTTCCCGAATAACTAATTTGAAAAAGCGTAGCCGGCAGCAACAATAAAGCTGACGGTATGAAAGAAGGCTTCTTTCTTATCGTCGTAGTAATAGTCGACTGTATCGATCGTAAGGTTAAAGGGTTTGCCGAATTTCATGAAGTTCATGGTCCAGTCAAATCCGATACTGAGATAGAGGCCCCCGCTGAAATAAGCAGTAAAGTTAAGCTCTGAGCCGAGTATAAAGCTGTCGGCGCGACGGGTGCCCCCATTTGTATAATCATAGTTGACCGGTGGCCCCGTCAGTAGTTTTGCCGCTATGGGGGTTGGTTTGAACCAGGCAATAGAATAGCCGATAACCGGGGTGAGTACAATGTCCCACTGTTTTCGGTTGGTAAGATGTCCTGCAGCCCCCACAAGAAATGAGAGGTCCTGATATACCGTGCTTGTCCAGTTTTGGTAATCGGGACCAAAAAGTGTTCGCTGAATGGTCATATTATATTTAAGTTTTCCCTTTACTCCCAGGTAGTCAATGGGCATATACTCATAGGCAACCCCGAAGTTGAAGGCGAGGTGGGAAACCCATAGATTTTTGTAGATGTCCGGTGAAATTTCATAGTTCACATCTTTGGGGAAGGACTCTTCTTCTTTAAAAATCGGGCCGATGGGGGCTCCCATGGCAAAAAAGGCCCCCAGAAACATTTGTCCTGCATGAGCTCCTTCAGGGGGCTTATCAAGTTCCTCAAAATTTGCCCCTGTGACGGGAAGGGCGGAAGTAAACAGCAGGGTTAATAGTACTAATATTCTTTTCATCCCTTGTAAAATAAAGAAATCAGGGATCAGTGTCAATACAAATAGTTGTCTTCCCGGGTATCAAAAGGGAAGATGCAATATTAATGTTGACAAGAAGCGTATATCCGTCTTATTTGTCGAATAAGTCTATTCTCACAGGAGGAAACCATTGGGAAAGCAGTATAATGCAGGCATAAAACGTAAAAGAGCCAAGGCACAGAAAAAGCGTAAAAAGAAGCAGCTGAAAGAAAAGATGGCCCAATCCAGGTAGGGAATCTCCCGTCCTGGACAATTTCGAAGTATATACACTGCGATAATTCGCAGCATACGCTTTAATTCAGATTACAACACCTGTTCGTTCCAATGATACCTGCTGTCCCGCCATGGAGAGGAGGCATTGCCATGTCTTTTTATTATTACTTTCCGGTATGCTCCCGGAATTTGGGAAAGGAAGGAGTCTGCAGATGAATCAGGATATGGAAATTGTTCCCCTGAATGAAAAACCGGATTATGCGGCAATACTTGCCTGCTGGTCTTTTATGGAATGGTACCGAAACCGGACCATCCCCTTTGATATTAATCTTAAAGCCTACCAGGAACGGAGCAGAAGTCTTTCCGTCCCCCGATCATTTGTTGCCCTTTATAAAACTATGCCGGTTGGGATGGTTTCCCTGAAGGAAAATGATCTCTGGTCAAGAAAGGATCTCAATCCGTGGCTTGCTTCCCTTTTTGTTCATAAAGAATACCGCCATCTTGGAATCGGAGGCCATCTGGTTGATCGGGTAATCCATGAAGCGGAAATGCAGAATTACAGCCGCATGTATCTCTTTCTTGGGCACAATGAAGAACGGGACCTGGGTGCCTGGTATCGGTCCATGGGATGGGTTTTCTATGAGTCAGCCCTGGACAATGATGGATTCGGGACAGATATTTACTGCTATGAGATTGACCCAGGTGTAGATGAACGATAAAAAGGAAAAAAAATTTCCTTTCTGGAATCCCGGGCCCCTTGAGAGGGCTCTTTTTCTCCGACGTCTTAACCGCTTTGTGGCTGAGGTAGACCTGAAAGGGAAGAAAATCCTTGTTACTGTCCTGAACACAGGCCGCGTGGGAGAGCTTATTATCCCCGGGACGGAGATTTTAATGCGTCCATCGGGGGGTAAGTATCCCTGGCGCATTATGTATTTTTTTTACAAGGGTCGCCCGGTGCTGATTGATTCGATTGAAAGCAATGGGGTCTTTGCAGCTCTTCTTGACAATGACCGTGTCCCCGGCATGGAAGGGTGCCGTGTTATACGGAGGGAAGTTGCCCGGGGAAATCATCGTTTTGATTTTTTAATCAGGGAGACCGATGGCAGTGAAAGCCTCCTTGAGTTGAAGTCATGCACCCTTGCCTGGAAGTCTGTTGCTTCCTTTCCGGATGCGGTCAGCAGCCGAGCTTCTTCTCATGTCAGGGCCCTTGCTGAAGGGGGTAACGGACGGGTGGTTTTTCTCAACCTTCATGACTCGGTTACCACCTTTCTGCCCAATTATCATACGGATTATATTTTTTCAGAAACCCTCAACGCATGTAAAGGCAGTCTTGATGTCAGGGCATTTTCTGTCAGGTATGACGAAGGTCTCGGTATTGATGATGCTGCTGCAATGGAGATACAGTATCCTGAAGCAGGGACCAGAGGAGTATATTTTCTTGTACTGAGAAACGATACCAGCCTGGATATGGAACTTGCTTCTCCGGCCAGGGGATTTTTTAAAAAAGGCTTTTATCTGTACGCGGGAAACTCAGAAGATAATCTTTTTAAAAAAATTGAACAGCACCGGAGAAGGAAGAAAGGGTCTTGCAGTATAGATTATATTGTTCCTGAAATGAAGCTTCTTGCCGATTTGCCGGTTGTTTCTAATTTTCTTAATGCCTGTGATCTTGCTGACAGGGCAGGCTTCCTGGGGGGGGAGGGAATCCCCGGTTTTGGCGTTGATGCCTGTGCCTGTTCTTCACATCTCTATTTTTTTGAAAATAATCCCCTTCAAAGGCATGAACTCTGGGACATGCTTTTTTCACTCCGTTATGATTCATTTCAATAGCTTTGCCTGGCGTAACTGAAGATATGTTGAAAAACCTGCACCGTTATTATCCCTGTTCCTGTCTTCAGTAAACATCCAGGGAGTTCAGCAGGTAAAAAAGACCCTTCCGGGCGGTAGAGGTGTTATCTTAAAATTAATATAGAGCCAGAGGTGAAGAATTCAGAAAATATTTTTTTTGTCGGTTTCTATTACCGTACAACAGGGTGCAGTATATTTCATTAGATTGAAACAGTTATACTGAAAGTATAAGGGATTATAATTCTGAAACTTCCATTTGTAAAGTAAGGTCAAAAATAGTGGACAAATCAGCAAAAAAGGGTCTATATGTTTTTTTCCTTTTAGTTGGTGTTAAAAGAATTTTTATAATTATTTTTGAATGAATTTATCTGGTTAAATCAGTCGTTAAACAGGCATTTCCTGTTGGAGGTTTATATGTATAGTCTGGGAATAAACATCGGTTCATCGAGTATAAAAGCTGTATTAGTGAATGATGATTCAATAATATGGCATAACGTCCGGGATCATGAAGGAAACTTTCTTGATACCTTGAAGGGAATGCTGAAACAGCAGGATATACCCGATGGAACACGGGGTATTGTAACGGGTACAGAGGGTCGATTTCTTTTGAATATGACTAATGTTATCGAATCAATCTGTATCGAAAAAGCCCTCGATGCAGGGGGGCACAATGTAGACGCTGTGGTGAGCCTGGGTGGAGAAAACTTTGTTGTCTATACAATTGATACTGAAGGAAAGATAATCACAAACTTTTCCGGTAATAAGTGTGCGTCAGGTACCGGAGAATTTTTTAAACAGCAGCTGGGAAGAATGGATATGACAATTAATGATATCCAGGAAATTCCTGAAGATTCAAAAGCCCAGCCTCTTTCATCCCGATGCTCGGTATTTATGAAGAGTGATTGTACTCATAAACTGAATAAGGGAGAGGCGACCAAGGGCGATATAGTTCTCTCTCTCAGTGAGGTCATGGCAACCAAGGTTATAGATTTTCTCAAGAGAGCGAAAATTGAACAGGGCAGGGTACTGCTTTCAGGAGGGGTTACCAGGAACCGGTATATTGTTGAATTTGTTAAAGAAAAACTTCCCGATGTGGAATTTGTTGTTCCTGAAAATGCCCCTTATTTTGAAGCCCATGGTGCAGCAATTCTTGCACGGGAATCAGGAAGTGAATTACTCCCTGAAAGCGAACAGTACAAGCCAAATGAGATAGGTTTTTCCCGGCTCGGAGAATTGAAAAGTGCTGAAAACAAAGTAACATATCTTGAATCCCGAAGAGGGAGTATGAGGCCGGGTGCAGAATATATCCTCGGAGTTGATGGTGGTTCAACAACTACAAAGGTCGCCCTTATAGACATGGAAACAGAAGAGATTGTCGCGGAGCATTACGGGCGAACCCATGGTGATCCGGTCCAGGCGTTGAAAAAATGTCTTGTGGAAGTAAAGAAACAAATAAAAGAACAGCTTGGTGATGAAAATATTAACATTTCAATTGCGTCAACTACCGGATCTTCCCGGGAAATCCTTGGGGTGTTTTTAGAAACCCCGGCGGTGTACAATGAAATTATTGCCCATGCTGTTGGTACAAGTTATTTCAAAGATGACATTGATACTATTTTTGAAATTGGCGGTCAGGATGCCAAGTATGTATCTTTGAAGAACAAGGTTCCTATCGATTATGCGATGAACGAGGCGTGTTCAGCCGGTACCGGTTCGTTTCTTGAAGAATCCGCTGCCGGTGACCTGAATATCCTGCGGGTTGAAGATATCGGGGATATTGCTGTACAGGCAAAGGCCCCTTTAAAATTTGGTGAAACATGTTCAGCCTTTATTAATTCTGATATCAGAAAGGCTATTCAGCACGGAGCTTCACGGGAAGATATTACCGCGGGTATTATTACTTCAATTGTCGCAAATTATCTGAACCGTGTTGTCGGGAACCGTTCTGTTGGACAGAATATTGTTCTCCAGGGTGGTGTTGCGAAAAATAAGGCTGTGCCTCTTGCCTTTGCGATGTTGTTGAATAAAAATATTGTAGTTCCCCCGGACCCTGAACTTCTCGGATGTTTTGGAGTCGGAATCCTGGCAAAGGAAAAATGGGAAGGGGGATTTATTGAAAAAGGGAAGTTTGAAATAGATAAAATTCTCGAGTCTGAGATCGTCTACGAAAGGGAGTTTGTCTGTAAAGCCTGTGATAACTACTGTCCCGTTAAGGTTCTCAATGTAAATGGCAACAAGTATATGTTCGGCGGCCGCTGTAACAAGTATGCCAATACCCGAAGAAAGAAAAGTTTTGATGAAGATAAAGTCTTTAATTACCTTGATACACGTGAAGAGCTTCTTTTTGAAACCTATGCCCCTGATCCTGCAACCCTGGAGAAAAAGCGGGATTACATTGTCGGCATTCCCATGGCTTTTTCTGTCTATACCCTCTATCCCCTCTACTCATGGTTTTTTCATAACCTGGGAATAGAAACCAGGCGTTCAGAAGAGATTGCCCATGAAGGTATTGCACGTACTGAGGGTTCATACTGTTTTCCTGCAGAGATAGCTCACGGCGCGGTACAGGATATTGTTAACCGGGATTATGATTACATCTTTCTTCCTCATTTCAGGGACATGCCGAGTTATGAAAAGGATGTTCATGCAAATTTCTGTCCCATCACACAGTCACTTCCTTACTACATAAAAAAAGCTTTCAGTGATATAGCTGAAGAAAAGATTCTTGCTCCGGTTGTGACATTCAAGTTCGGCCTGGAGAAGGCATTAGAAAGTTTTATTGAGATGGGAAAACATCTTGGTTTTTCTGAGGGGGAAGTAAGAAAGGCCTTTCTTGCTGCCCACGAAAAGCAGCTGGCTTTTCATCGTGCTTACCAGGAAACGGGCCGACGTGCCCTTGAAGAGGCACGGAAGTCGGACCAGCCTGTTATTGCTCTCCTTGGACGTCCTTACAATGCCTTTACCAAGGATGCAAATATGGGTATTCCGAGAAAGTTTTCAAGCCGTGGATATTCAATCATTCCATTTGATATGCTTCCCTTTGAGAATACGGAAATTTTTGACAACATGTACTGGTACTACGGCCAGCAGGATATGAAGGCAAGTGCCTTTCTGAAAAAGGAAGATAATATTTTTATTACCTTCATTTCGAATTTTTCATGCGCACCTGACAGCTTTATGCTTCACTATGTGAAATGGTTCATGGGTATCAAGCCCTTCCTTATTCTTGAACTCGATTCGCATTCTGCTGATGCGGGGGTTGATACCCGTGTCGAAGCGTTTCTTGATATCATCGAAGGGTATCGAAATATTCAGCAGCAGGAAGAAGAACGATTTGATAATGGCCTGAAGTTTATCAATAATGGCAAAGATCCAATTCATCTGCTTAATATAAAGACCGGTGAGAAAATTGAGATATTCAATAATAAAAAGGTAAAGATGCTCCTGGCGAATATGGGGCGTCTTTCTACTGAACTGCTTGCGGCGACCCTTCGGAGTTCGGGGGTCAATGCCGAGGCGATGCCGGTACCGGATTCCCATGTTCTTCAGCTGGCGAGAAATAACATGTCAGGAAAAGAGTGCCTGCCGGCTCAGCTTGTCCTGGGTGAGACGCTGCGGTATTTCATGTCAGAGAAGTACGACCCTGAAGAGATCTATCTCTGCTTTGTGCCCACAACAAGAGGGCCGTGCCGAACCGGACAGTATTTTGTTTTTTATGAAAATCTGTTTAAGGATATGAAAATAAACAATGCTGTTGTTGTGACCCTTGATTCGGAGAATTCTTATAATGAACTGGGGCCTGCATTTTCGCGACATGCCTGGTGGGGTCTGGTAGCGGCCGATTATATGAAGGATGTCGAGACATCCCTGAGAAGCTGTGCCGTTGATCCTGCAGCTGCTATTGCAAAGTATGACGAGCTTTATCATGAGCTGGTGGAAATTGCAGAAACTGATGTTTCCCGTATTGTACCGGCATTAAAACGAATTGCTGATGAAATTGCAAAGATTCCCCTACAGCGTAAAATGGCTGATACGCCTAAAGTTCTGGTTGTCGGTGAGATATACGTTCGCCGTGATGATTTTGCTGTTGATGAACTGGTTAGGATTATGAGCAAAAAAGGGATTATTGCCAAGGTTTCCGGTATTACTGAGTGGATTTATTATTGTGATCATGTTCGCCGTTATGAAACCAGAAAGCGTTTCGATCTGCTTCCCTGGTATAAGCGGTATTTTTCAAAGGAAATGAAAGAACTGATCATCTGGAATATTGAAGCCTCATGGAAGCATCGTGTTGAAAAGAAGATTAAAAACGCTCTCGCCAGTACTGAGCTGATGCCTTCAACGCCCCATGATATGGAAAAAATTATGGATAATGCAAATTCAATATTTGTTTCACCGGAACTTGAGTCTGAAATATCAATATCAAGCGGGGTTGCCTCAACTGCGATGATGGACGATTTTTCAGGGGTAATAAATATTTCTCCCTTTGCGTGCCTGATTGGAAGGGTAATCGAAGGATTGATAACCCCCTGGGCTCGTGAAAAGAGATTCCCGGTTCTATCAGTTGAAATAGACGGGGAAATCCTGCCGCCTAATATTATTAACAAGCTTGATATTTTTATTTTGAATGTTCTTCGTTTTAGAAATAATCCTGATGCTGCGGAACTGATGGAGCAGCAGGGTGAGGTTGATGTGTCTCTTGACCGAAAGGTAATTCGAAGATAAAAAAATGCCCGGGCTTACTGCCCGGGCTTTTTTTATTGTTTTTCAGGAAAATCAGGCCGTATCCGGTCTCTGTTCCGGGGGTTTAAAATACTGTCCCGGTCCTTTTTAAATTTACCGATAATTTTTTCATATGCCTGTCTATGGGCTTTCTTAACCGCCTGAATTGCCTCGTAGTTGCGGCGCTGTTGCTCAGCAACCTTGTTGCATTCTTTTTTCAGACGTTCGAAGGTTTCAAATATACGATCGGTGCGAATAAGATAATCCTTCATTATTGTTTCAATCGTAACCTTAGATGCTTCATTTAACATAAGGTCATCTTCTATCGAATTTTCATTTTTTTGCAGATCATCACCGGCACGAAGGACATCTTCTTTCTTCCGAGCACTTTTTACGTTGGAACCGATTGCTCTGGTCTCCCGTTCCTGTACCTTCAGGCGGTTTTTAAAGGTATTTACCTGGTTTTCATACCGGCTGGATGTGTTAGATGGATTTTTCGTGAAGTCTTCATCCTTTTCTTCCCGCCATGAATCCATATTTGAGTCTGATGAGACTTTTTCTGGTCTTCTGGCTATTTCTGATTCAACGGTTGTTCCCTCTTTAATTTTTTGTGAGCCATAGGGATTGTTAATGTCAAGTTTTCCTTCCTTTAATTCTACTCTTGAATTCCCATTTTTACTGACACCAATTTCAAATTCTGTTCCTCGGATGGCGCATATTGTTGTTGGAGTATAAACTTTTCTCTGTCCTTTTTTTAACCGGGTGAATTTGCCATTAAGGTTTCCCGCAAGGAGGGTTATATTATCTGAACCAGGGATGTTTTTACTGCCGATTTTGATGTGGCTTTTTTCTTTGACAGTCAGCTTGCTCCCGTCTTTGTATACCAGGGAGACGGTGCCGCCCTTGCCTGTTTTGATAAGATCTCCTGATTCAAGGTTGGTACCCATGGCTATATTAATGCGTTTGCCGTCTCTCATTGCGGAAACATCTCCAATATAAAAGGATACATGGATTGGATAGCCAATTCCCGGTAGAAGCAGAACGAGTAAAAATGATAAGACTAAATATTTCCCCTTAAAAAATTTCATAAATCCTCCTCGATTTGGTGTAAAGCGTACTTCTTTTTCTTTGTATTTGTTACATGACTGTTTAACACAGATGGTAAAGGAATAACGATAATGTCCTGTGTGCCGGTATGTATCAGTAACATTGTGTACCTGTTTTGTCAGCACTCCATCATGTTTACTTCCAGCTGGATATAAAAAGAACTTTATTTTTCAGAAAGCATACCCCCCTGAAATACTAGTACAATATAATAAAACTTTAGGACAAGGCAACATAATTAAAGGTTTTTTTAAATACCATTGCAATATATTCGAAGCCCCTGCCAGTAGGAAGGATGACGGAGGTTTTTCTTTTTCATGATTACCCTCTTTGCCTGATGGAAAGCCTCGGTGGGCGGCAATCCCTTTCTCAGTAACGTATAGAAATGAGATACGAAGACAGCGTTATTGATATCGTGGATGGTGCAATTATTAACAATAAAACAGGAGACTCCTTTCTGTATTGAGAAGAGAGCCAAATCACTGCTGCTGATGCCGGTTTTAATATTTTGAGGCACGTATATTCCCGGGGTTCCCGGCTGAATATTCAGGAATGGCCCTTCTTTGCTTTTGAGTGTTCCTGTATAAACATCAAAATATATTGATGTATAAAAATGCAGGAATGAACCAGGGATATTTTTTTTTGAAAAAGTGATGCCGCTTTCTTCAATTGCTGTTTGCTCAAGCACTTCGTGAATCTGGTCACTATTTTGTTCAAAATGATAAAAGTGCTTAAAAGAAGAAGGAATATCGAGAAGGGCGGCATTCAATGATGTTATATAGGCGATACGATGTGATTCTTCCAGGAGCTGTCTGCTTCCTGTTATTTCAAAGGGCACTTCTTCGAGGTATTCATCGGTAATTATAAAGATTTGAGAGGAAGTTTTCAGGTATCGTTTCAAGGGACTAAATTCTTTTTCAAGAGCCCTGGATATTATGTAGGTGTTCTGTAGCTTGGATAGTGACGTCTTGTATGATGAAACCAGTTCTTTGATTGTGGGCCAGGCTCCTGTAAGTACAATAAACCTTTGAGATTTTTTTGAAAGAACCCAGCAGTAGATGTTGTCTCTGTTTTTAATGAAATACAGAAGAAGATCTTTGTGAGAAAGTTTTGCCTGAACTTCCTTTACATCAACAAATGGAATATTTGTTGAGAGAAGCAGGGATGGGTTTTTTTGAAGGATAGAACGAAAATTTGATCCTATTAATTTGTTTTGCCTGCTGAGTTCTATTAGATGTTTTGAACTTTTCAGGTTTTCTTTTTCAGGCTGTATTTTAATCCTGAGGCGCATATGTTTTTTTAATTCAGCTGAAATCAAAGCTTCGGTTTTTTTCCCGGTGCCGATTTTATAGCCGATGTGCGCATCGGCAATGGTTATAAAAAGATTAAAGACCCGTTGTGAATATTGTGCCCGGGGATTTATGTCAGCCGCTGCCAGGGCCCTGAAATAGGCATTTTCAAATTTTTTTCCATCTGGTGCCGATGTTGAATTTTGGCTTGCGATTTTTTTTAATTCGATGAAAGCTGCAAGCAGGTGAAGATAAAACTGTTTTTGAGATGAAATTTTATTCTCTGTTATAAGTTTATGTAACCTGGATTCAGCGAAATCAGTACTGTCTGCATGGGCTTCACAATCAATAAGAACAGTCTGGTTTTCCAGATAAGCCCTGTGGGATGGGGTAATGTTTTTTTCTGCTTCAGAGGCAGAGGCATGGGCTTCAGGATATTTTTTTTGTGAAAGCTTACATATACTGTCAAAATGAAGCAGCAGGGTTTTAAGGGCAGCTACTGAGTTTCCCTGAGAAGAAGACATGATAGCAGCCAGGTATTCAGAGGCTTTGGCAAATCGGTTATACCTGATAAGGAATTTGACTATTTCAAGAGAATAGATTGAACTGAGTGACCAGTGTATTCCCTGCGGGGTTAGCAGTGTTTCATGGGCATCGAGTTTTTCCATTATTTTTGAAGCATCTATGGTGTTGAAAATATTCAAGTATATTCCGCTGTTTCTGGTTTTTAAAAATTCTGGTACACCGGCAGGTTTACTTAACTGCAAAAATCCGAGAAGATTTTCTTCTGATGAATTAAGAACCAGGGTGGAAGTTCCTTTTTTCAGGAGTTTTATGGCTGCCGGAGAATTTCCGGCAACGTAGAGATAGCGGGCTGTGAGAAAACGAAGGCGTCCTTGCAGTATAGATTCGGATGAAGTATTAATGGATTGCAGTTCATGGGGTATTTGTGTTGAACTCTTGCCTTCAGCTAATGCTGCTATAAAATTCAATGTTTTTATTTCCGCTGTTTTCTCGGAGATTGATTGAAGATTTTTTTTGAGAGACATTATGTTTCCCGCCTCTGCCTGGAGGTAGGCGGAAAACATCAGTATAGATTTTTTATTAATTTTATCTTCAAACTGTTTTGATGCTGAAATCTTATTAAGAAATTCAAGAGCCCTGCTGCCCTTGTTTTGAAGAAGGAGCAGGAATGCGCTGTCGAGAAAATAACGGGAAAGTTCATCTTTTGATATATCCTGTGTGGAGTTTTTCCAGCTCTCCAGATTTACTGTGGCATTGAGATAGTCCTTTGATTTTACACTGTCTATAAATGATTTATAGTAACTCTCAGTTTTTTGTGAACTGTAGTTTTTTCTTTTTTCAGGAGAAAGCCCTCTTGTGCCTGAAGGAATAACGAGATTTTTTTCTGTTGTTACTGTTGAACTGAAATCAAAGGTTTTTTTACTGGAAATTTTGATAATTTCTGAAAGGATTTTCGGGTCTGTTGCTGTTGTATATATTGCTGTTTGAATCCCCGCGTAGCGAAATGCTTCAAAATATAGTTTAAGTCTATTGTCATCTAATTCGGGAATACTCTGGATCATCATTGTTGAACGAATGGGATGTGAAAAGAGAGAACCGGGAGTGAAACGTTTGTCTCCCGTTGAATCTACTATTATAGAATAGGACTGAAGGGGGAAAAGAGATTCACTATTTTCGTCAATCTTAAGGTTTAGCGGTTCAAGAAATGATTTAAGCCCGGAGCCGGTGTGGTAAAGGGTTGAAAGATCAATTCTTCTTTCTTTGGAATCCGACTGAATATCAGATGAATCAATAATTCCCATGAATGGGGGTATTTTTATTCCCTTTTTTTTAAGGATTTTAACAAAAGCACTGTTTAATGTAATGTAGAGATTTCCTTTTTGAGGAACCTTTGTTAAAAAATTATTGATGGCCGAAGGATTGTTCTCAAAAAAGTTATTTGAAATGAATTTATTTTGTAGATTTTTATCCTTAAGATAGAATGCAACCAGTTTCCCATTTGTCTCCTTAAAAGAAATTAGTGTGGTGCCAGGAATAAGCTTTATCTCTCCAGGAGTAGTGGAAATGTAGCGCCATATTTTTTTTGAACTTTTTCGAATTTTTTTCTGCATTTCCTTTAAGCTGGTGTGCTTCCTCGTGATAGATGCCGTAATCTTTAAAACTTTTTCATCATCAGGTGCAGCCCCGTTGATGAGCAGGCGAGACCTTTCTTGAGACTCTCTCCCTGCATCAAGAGCTGTTTTTCTATATTCCCGGTACACCTTTTTATCCTGCTTGTCTGAAAAATCCGGTGAAGAAATATGAATTATTAAATTTCGGGAGATGAGTTGTCCTTCTCTCTCTATTTGAAATGCTTTCTGGATTTTTCCCGCAGCAAGAAGGTAGTCAGAGTAGCGGCTATAAAGACTGGTGATTTCGTTTCGTCTTTCAGCATAAAAGATAAAGTTTTCCTGAATAATTTTTCGGGCCTTTTCCATGTATTCCATGCTGGCAAGGTGAGCGTCTTCACCCTCGACTGCCCTGCCGTAGTCTTGCAGAAATATGCCGAGCTTTAAATATGTTATGAATAAAAGTTTTTTTAACTGGTATTTTTCTGCAAGGGATTCTGCGTCAAGAAGGGAACTATAGGCGCGGTCAAGGGCTTGAATGTGTGTAAAGCAGGTGCCCTGATTAAGAAGGAGTTTTACCTTCAGGGGTGCCTGTGATGGTGAATTGACAGTAGAGATCGCTTTTCTGAAACGTGAAAGGGCACGTTTATAACCATCAAATATTTCTTTCTGTCCCGAATAGAGATTAAAGGCTGTCTGGTCGTCAGTGCCTTCAGGTTTTTCCCAGGCAAGGTGCCGCAGTTCAGTTTTGTAATAGAGGAGAACTCCCAGGGCAATGTCAATTTTGAAGTATATCTCATTTGCCTGGTGAATAATTTCCTGTTTTATTGCAGCAAGTTTTTCAGGTGATAGGATTATTTTTTTTGCCTTTGCCTTACGGGTCTCAGTTTTTTTTCTTTGTTTATATGTTTTTTCTTCATAGCTGTTTCTAAAGGAAGTAATTTCATTGATTAGTGCATCAATAGTCTTAAGGGGATTCTCATTGATTTCATGGCCGGTTTCAAGGCTGTAGGCGTAGAGGTTGGCCAGGTTCATGACAGCAACAAATGTTCCTTCCAGGTTAATGTTATCTGAATCAGCCTTAGCCTTTTTGTAGGCTTTTTTGAACAATTTTTCAGCTTCCTTCAGGTTTCCCTGTTTAAAGGCATAATAGCCAAGATTGTTCCAGGTGGTCACTATGGAGAGATGATCGCTTTCATATCCACGCTTCTCGTAGTATTTTAATTTTTCTTTCAGATATGAACCGGCTTTGCTGAAATTGTTGTTTGCTTCATGTATTTCTTCATACATGGCGAGGCTGAGAAGTTTTTTCTCCCTGGTATCCAGGGGTTGAAATATTTTTGTTTCACCAATTATAACATTTTCTTCAAGGTCATAAAATTTAAAGGGAATAAGCCCGATAATTTTCCATTTTATTTTATAGGTTCTGTGGGTATCTCTTTTTTTCTTAAGAAGACGGTTGGCCCGTTTGAGATATGAGATTGCCTGTGTGTCTTTCCCCATGCTGTGGGAACACCAGGCCATTTCCTGAAGGTATCGAGGTCGATCTATTTTAACTTTAAGTTCTTTGCTGTCTGAAAGAATTTTTGAATACCACGAATGAGCATGACTAAAGTTATTTTTCATGCGGTTGAAGAGGGCAAAATAGTTATAAAGGGTTATAATTTGATGCCTGTACTCTTTTCTGTTCTTCCCGGAGCTGAGAGACTGATAGATCAGGTTTACTTTTTCTATTTCTTCCTGACTTTTCCTGGTTTTACCTGTCTGCCAGAGGCAGTAGCCGCGGTGAA
>CAZPEK010000018.1:0-18861 GCA_964585555.1 uncultured Leptospirales bacterium
AGGTGGCCGCTTGGAGGCAAGTATGGAGCGTCTCATGAAAATGGAGGATCGTGAGATAAAACCTGCAAAATTTGAAGAGACCGGGGACCGGGTAACAGAATACCGGAACCGCATCTCTGATGACGCATATCTTGACCACGCGATTTCAAAGATAGCAACGGATTTATCTCATTATCTGACAAAGTAATGCACATGCTGGAAGCATCTATGTGCATGGTCTGTTTCCTCTTCTTTTCTTAAAGAAGAGGGTGTAAATCCTCCGCAAAGAAAGAGTTCCGATGATGCGGCAAAATTGATGTAGAGAGGCTGAGATTTTTATGGAACAGCAGTCGTTTTTCAGGCTTCAAGAGAATAAAAATCTCAGGACAATCTTTTTTGTTTTTTTTGCCGGTGTCATCGGGCTCCTTCTTTATATCTTTCAATACTACCTCTGGACATTTCTGTTTGCCCTTATTTTTTACCTGGCCCTGAAGCCCTTTCATGACTGGCTTGGGAAAGTGATAAAAAGAAGGTCCCTTAGTGCCACTCTGGTTATTCTTGCTCTTTTTCTTCTGGTGCTGATTCCTCTTTTCTTTATCCTTATTGCCCTTGCGGATCAGACATATCATTTTTATCTTTTTGTGCAGACTAAAATCGAATCAGGCCTTCTGCATGATGTTCAGCAGAGCCCACTGGTTGTTAATGTTCTTCAGTATTTTGATATAAAAGAGACTGAAATTCTTCGGAAGCTTACTGAGGTTGTTCAGAATACCGCCCTTTCTGCATTTAAAGGCATTACAGGAATTATTTCCTTTCCTGTCAGTTTTGCGGTAAAATTCTTTTTTATGCTTTTGATGCTTTTTTTCCTTTTGAAAGACGGTAACAACCTGGGCAGCAGCGTCTATAAAATACTTCCTTTTCCCGATGACATTGAAAAAGATATCGTTGACCGCCTGAAAGAGGTTATCAAGGTCCTTATGGCGGGCAATCTTTTAATTATGGTGCTTCAGGGAACCCTGCTCGGTGTCGGCCTGGCTATTGCCGGTTTCAGATCACCCCTTCTCTGGGGGACCATGGCGGCGGTTTTGAGTCTTATTCCCCTGGTGGGCACCACCTTTATCTGGATTCCTGCGGTTTTATACCTGGTTGCCATCCAGTCGTACCTCTGGGCACTTTTTGTCGGCATCTGGTGCCTGGTCTGGTATCTTCTGTTAGAGAACCTGGTAAAACCGGTGGTTTTTGGAGAAAGGCTTAACTTTCACCCCGTAGTATTTTTCTTTTTACTGCTTGGAAGTCTTCAGGCCTTCAGTCTTCCCGGTGTAATTATCGGGCCCCTGCTTTTAACTCTTTTTTATTCCCTCTGGGAGATCTACAAGCTCCTCGATGTGTATGATATGGATAGAAAAAAGCGAAGCGAAGATTCTACGGTTATTACGTCTTAAGGGTTACCGGCCCGTTTTGTCTTCCCCCCGGCTCGAGGAGTCTTATTGAGTATATAAGCATGGACCTCGCCACCCCCGAAGGGGGGTTTATGGGCTTTTGTGGCAGAGCCCTCCCTCAAGAGGGGACTTTTAATGTCGGATAACTTAGCAATTCAGCATTTACTGCAATGCTTCAGCTACTTTGTCATTTATTATTAATTTATTTGACAAATTAAAAAACCAATTCTTAATGTAAAATTAAGATAAAAACAGTTATAAACTGTATACAGAAAAACCTGCTGTATACAGGCAAGGGGCCCCTTGCGGGAAATTTACATGTGAAGGGTCCATGGTTTGTTAACATATTTCGTTTTTAAACATTAGTCAGGGAGGCTTTATATGCCTGTTACCAGAAGAAACTTCCTGAAGCTGTCGGGGACGACAGCTGCCGGGGCATTTCTCGGTGGGACAACGTTTCTCACCGGATGCAAAACCGCTCCCGATAAACTCAAGGGGGCAACAGAATCAACAACCATCTGTCCCTATTGCGGTGTCGGATGTGGTCTTGTTGTTTCAGCCAGAAATGGCAAAATTATTAACATGGAAGGAGATCCCGATCATCCAATTAACCGGGGTTCTCTTTGCTCAAAGGGTAATGCTATTTACCAGATTGCCCAGAATCCCATCAAACGTCGACTCGACAAGGTTCAATACCGAAAGCCGGGCGGTACAGAATGGGAAGAAATTTCCTGGGATGAAGCCATCAAAAAGATGGCCCGTCGTATCAAGGATAGTCGGGATAAGACCTTTGTAGAAAAAGAAGGAGCTTACACGGTAAACAGGGCTGCTGGTCTTGTTGGTCTTGGTGGAGCTGCTCTTGATAACGAAGAGTGTTATGCCTGGAGTAAGTTCGCACGAACTATCGGTATCTCATACCTCGAGCATCAGGCGCGTATTTGACACAGCGCTACAGTCGCCAGTTTGGCGAACACATTTGGCCGGGGTGCCATGACAAATCACTGGATTGATATCCAGCATGCGGACGTAATTATGATTATTGGTAGTAATGCTGCCGAGAATCATCCTATCTCATTTAAGTATGTTCAGAAAGCACGTGACAAGGGCGGAAAACTTATCAGTGTTGACCCCCGTTTTACCAGGACTTCTTCTCTGGCGGATATGTATGCGCCGATTCGTCCCGGTACTGACATCGCTTTTATGAACGGTATTATCAACTACGCCCTTCAGAATGACCTTATTCAGAAAGATTACGTTGTTGAGTACACCAATGCTTCACTTCTTATCAACCCGGGATTTAAGTTCAACAATGGTCTCTTCTCCGGGTATAACGCGGGCAAACGGGCCTATGACAAGAAAGAAAGCTGGAAATATCAGTTAGATGATAAAGGTATCCCGAAGCGGGACAAGACCCTTCAGGATCCTAACTGTGTATATCAGCTCTTGAAAAAGCATGTTTCCCGATACACACCCGCTAAAGTTTCTGCAATCACTGGATGTCCCGAAGAGTCCCTTCTTAAGATAGCAAAAACCTACGCTGCAACTTCTAAGAAAGACAAGGTTGCCACTATCATGTACGCCATGGGAACAACCCAGCATACTGTCGGTACTCAGAATATCCGTACCTACGCAATGCTGCAGCTTCTGATGGGTAACATCGGTATGGCCGGGGGCGGTATCAATGCTCTCCGTGGTGAGTCAAATGTTCAGGGTTCAACGGACCACTGTATTCTCTGGCATATTTTGCCCGGGTATCTCGGTATTCCGAAGACCAAAAAGGATGTTAACCTCGCCGCCTATATCAAGAATAATACTCCAAAATCAAATGATCCGATGAGCGGTAACTGGTGGCAGCATAAGCCGAAGTACCTGGTCAGTCTTCTCAAGGCCTGGTACGGTGACGCGGCAACCGAGAAAAACGATTACTGCTACGACTGGATTCCGAAAGCCAGTAAGCCGATGCCTCACATTGTTCTTTTTGAGGACATGTACAAGGGAATGCATGAAGGTGCAATCCTCATGGGAACCAACCCGAGTGTCGGTGGTCCCGACTCTTCAAGAGAAACAAAGGCCCTTGAACGGCTTAAGTGGCTCATCTGCGCTGATATCTGGGAAACTGACACGTCAATTTTCTGGAAGCGTAAAGGCGCTAATTCGAAGAATATCAAGACAGAGGTTTTCCTTCTGCCCATGGCTTCTTCTGTTGAGAAGGAAGGATCTGTTTCCAACTCAGGACGCTGGGCCCAGTGGCGTTATAAGGCTCAGAATCCTCCGGGACAGGCTATTCCTGACCTTGATTTTCTTGATAAGCTTATGGCTGAATTGAAATCTCTTTATGCTAAAGAAGGCGGAGCCTTTAAAGATCCGATTCTTAAGTCAAACTGGAATTTCAAGCATCATCCCTCAGATCACGAATGTGATCCACAGATTGTTGCTCAGGAAATCAACGGTTACACCTGGGAGAAGAATGAAACAACCGGCAAGCTTCTTAAGAACTTTACCAAGCTGAAGGCTGATGGTTCTACCGCCTGCGGTAACTGGCTCTATAGCGGCAGTTACAATGAAGACGGAAACCAGATGGCCCGCCGAAGTCAGAAAGACAAAACCGGAATGGGTATGTACCACGAATGGTCATGGTGCTGGCCTGTTAACCGAAGAATTATCTACAACCGGGCATCTGTTGATACCAAGGGGCAGCCCTGGAATCCGGACAAGCCTGTTATTAAGTGGAACGGCTCCAAGTGGGTCGGCGATGTTCCTGATGGCGGATGGAAGCCGGGAACAAAGCATCCTTTCATTATGCTTCCCGAAGGCCTTGGTCGACTTTTTGCCGCAGGACTGGCAGACGGTCCCATGCCTGAGCACTATGAGCCGATGGAAAGTCCCGCTGCTAATAGTATGAGCACCCAGAATCTGAATCCCGCGGTTAAGATTATTAATGCGGTAAAGGGCGAGTTTGGAACAAAAGCCCAATACCCCTATGTTGGTACTTCTTACCGGGTGACAGAACACTGGCAGGCAGGAGCGATGACTCGAAATCTGCCATGGCTTAATGAACTTGTCCCTGATATGTTCTGTGAAATCAGCCCCTCTCTTGCAAAGAAGAAGGGCATTAATAACGGCGACAAGGTGTACATCAAGTCAAAACGGGGAAAAATCGAAGCACGCGCACTGGTTACTAATCGTGTTCAGCCATGGACTATTCATGGCAAGAAGGTCGAAATGGTTGGTATGGTATGGCACTTTGGCCATGGTTGTGCATCTTCCGGTGACTCCTGTAATAATCTAACGCCACATATTGGTGACGCTAATACAATGATACCAGAGTTTAAAGCATTCCTGGTAGACATTGAGAAGGCGTAGGGAGGTACAGGATATGTCAAAAGCGTTTATAGTAGATACAACCAAATGTCAGGGATGCCGTGCGTGTCAGGTTGCCTGTAAGCAGTGGAATGGACTTCCAGGAGAAAAAACCGAGTTCTTCGCGGGACCCGAGTATACTAATCCTGAAAATCTTTCTGCTATCACATGGAACCATGTAAAGTTTTTTCCCCTCGACCGGAAAAATCCAGAGCGTCCCATATGGACCATTATGCATAAGAAATGCTATCACTGTACTGATGCAAACTGTATGATCGTATGTCCTGAAAAAGCTATCTCCAAGGTAGACGGATGGACAATTATTGATCAGAGCAAATGTATCGGCTGCGGAGCCTGTGAAAGCGCATGTGTTTACGGAGTGCCCAAAGTCAGTGATATAACTCATGTCAACGATGTTGGTGTGCAAATGGTTACTAAAGATAAGTCTCACAAGTGTAACGCATGTACTGTTAACGAAAGGGATGTTCCAGCCTGTGTTAACACGTGTCCATCTTCTGCATTGCTTTATGGCGAGCGGAATGCCATGATAGCCTATGCGAAGGGCCGTGTTGCCTCGCTCAAGAGCGAATTCCCCAATGTCAGTATATACGGACTTGAAGAGTTTGGCGGTCTTAATGTGATTACCGTACTTCGAGATAAACCGGAAAAGTATGGTCTTCCCGTTGGTGACAAGGCTAAACGTGTAGAGATCACTCAGCACGAAGCAATCAAAGATATGTACAGCCTTTTCAGTGCCGGTTCATTTGGTCTTCCTTCTCTCAAGAGAGCGGCATACCGAATGGCGAAGTCACTGGCTTCACGAAAAGCGTAAATATCTGTTACAGTATAAAAAAGGCGCACCCTCCGGGGTGCGTTTTTTTTTGGGTAAGGAAGTTTAAAAGGTCCTGATGGTTTTAAAGTTTTATTGACATTAGGTCAGATTAGAGTATTGTTAATTAATTTCTGCTTTTGCGCAGCATGATGGGCCATTATGAAATACAAATATCCGACAAGAGGAAATAAAGTTTCCCGCTTTTTCGGTAAATCTCTTATGAGACTTATAGGCTGGAGAATAGAAGGAGAGCTTCCTGATATACCAAAATTTGTCATTACTGCTGCACCTCATACTTCCAATATGGATTTTTTAATAACCATGCTGGGTGCTCAAAGTTTAGGTGTGCAGATGTCCTTTGCTATTAAAGCCTCGCTGCTGCGAATTCCCGTGCTGAAATATTTGATCAAATGGCTTGGGGGGATTCCTGTTGAAAGAGACAGTTCTCACGGTGTCGTCGGTCAGTCAGTTGAAGCTTTCAAGAACAGTTCACGGTTAATCCTGGCTATCACACCTGAAGGCACCAGAAGTAATGTGACAAAATGGAAAACCGGTTTTTATCATATTGCGGTTTCTGCGAATGTCCCCATTATTCCTGTCTATATTGATTACGGCAATAAAGTTCTGGGGGTTGCCCCGGAATTTAAAATTACCGGTCGCAAAGAAGCTGATATTGAAAATATGAAAATATTTTACTCACAATTTAAAGGAAGAAATATATAAAAGTTTCTTGTTATAAAAAAGGGTGCCTCCGGGGCACCCTTTTTTATAGTTTTTTGGCTTATTCTGCAAGAGCGCCGGTAAATACGGCATCACTTGCCTTGATGGTTGCGGCTTCGTTGAACCTGATAGCTTCAATTTTTCCAAAATATTCAGGAAACTCAGAGCCAGGATAGAACTGAGATGCCAGTACTTTGCCTGTGTAGAAGGCGGCTTCCATGTTGTCTTCAAGGAGTTTTTCCCTCTCCGGGCCTTTTGCGTCACCAACCAGCTCTTTCATTTTTGGGGTTGTAACCGTGAGGCTCCATACATGGCTCCAGGCAACTGCCAGCATATACATGGCTTCCTGCAGCGGAGTCGCGTGCATGAAAAGGTTTAAGAATTTCCCTCCTGCCATTTGTTCTTTCAGCATTGCAATGGTATCCTCAAGTGCCTGAATGCCCCGTTCAAAAAGAACAAGATACTTCTGGTCAACAATGCCGGTGGCCCCGGCAAGGGTCTCTTCCATTTTCTTTTTGAGCACAGAGTAGTTATATTGGTCCTTGTTCATCAGAATCTTTCTCATCAGGAGATCCATTGACTGAATACCGTTAGTCCCTTCCCATATGGCGAGAATCTTTGAGTCTGACATGTAGCGTGCAATGGGGTAGTCGCGGCAGTAACCATATCCTCCGTAGACCTGCATTGCCATGGAGGTTATTTCCACTCCCTTGTCTGTGCAGCCCGCTTTACAGATTGGTGTAAGAATTTCAATCATTGCCTGAGCTTCTTTTTTTACCTCTTCATCATCTGAGGCGGCTACATAATCGAACTGGTTGTAGAGGTAATAGATGAGAACCCTTTGTCCTTCAAGGTAAGACTTCATCCAGAAAAGCATGCGTTTCACATCGGGATGTCTGCTGATGGGAACCATGGGAGCCTCGGGATTTAACATCTGGGTTACGTCAACACCCTGGTATCGGTTTTTTGCATATGTCACGGCATGCATATAGGCGGCCGAGGCGTTTGCCTGGCCCTGGAAGGCGGTTCCCATTCGGGCAAGGTTCATCATCTTAAACATGATTTTCATGCCTTTTCTCTCGTCGCCAAGAAGATAGCCGACACAGTTGTTGTTGTCACCGAATGCAAGCTGTGAGGTTGCCTGTCCGTGAAGGCCCATCTTATGCTCGATGCCGGGACAGTTTACATCGTTTTGCGCTCCAAGTGAACCATCTTCATTGATAAGAAATTTTGGTACAAGGAAAATTGAAATTCCTTTTGTTCCTTTGGGATCACCTTCTATGCGTGCCAGCACGGGGTGAATCATGTTCTTGTAATAATCATTTTCTCCTGAGGAGATAAAAATTTTCTGTCCCGTGATTTTATAAGTGCCGTCTGCCTGTTTCACCGCTTTGGTTTTCAGATTTCCCACGTCTGAGCCCGCCTCAGGTTCGGTGAGGCACATGGATCCTCCCCATTCTCCTGACATCATTCTCTCTATGTAGGTTTCCTTCTGTTCGGTAGTGCCGAATTCTGTAATAAGCTCCATTGCTCCATGGGTAAGACCGGGGTACATGAAAAGGGAGTAGTTTGCTGCCAGAATATATTCCATGGCAGACATGCTGACAAGAAAGGGCATTCCCATGCCGCCATGTTCAGGCTCGTCATAAAGTCCCATGAATCCTGATTCGTAATAGACATCAAGGGCAGGATGAAAACATTGGGGAATTTTTACTTCCTTTGTGTCCGCATTCCATTGAGCGCCCACAGTGTCGCCTTCTTCGGCAGTGGGATAGATTACTTCCACTGAAATCTGTTCAGCAAGATCAATAGTGGCGTCAAAAGTGTCATGATCGTACTTCAAAGAGAACGAATTTTACATCTCTGGTGTCAACTAATGGATTAAGCATGGAAACCTCCTGATAATTCCTGGTTTAGTATGTATGGTTTAATGACATAACATTGTTACGGGATGTCAATAAAATATTGACAATTAAGATAAAGATGACTAAGTTAAATTTAATATAATTTTATGAACGCCTGTCACATGGATTATCCTGAAGGGAAAGAGAAGAAGCCGGCAGGTGGGCATGAAAAGCGATGAATGATCAAGTATTGCGGGTATACGGATGCCATGGAGCGACCGCTGGAGGGGTGAGGGTATTTTTTTATGGAATTATTTTTAATTGATGGTATTATGACGGAAGTTGTTTCAACATATTTTGTTTAAGAGGTACAATAAATGAACAGAAAAACTTTTTTTATGGCTTTTGCAGTATTGATGACATTATCTCTCCTGATTGTTCTTGCTGCCGAGGCAGGGAAATACCAGATACATCTTGGAACCAACAAGGTCTGGAGGGTACACCGAAGCGGCTCTGTTCGCCTGGTAAATAAGAATGTTCCTCTGGACAAGTACCATAAATATCTGCGAAACGCTAACTATACACGAGGTGGAAGATGGATAGCCTGGGCAGGTCCCTGTGTGCCCGGTGGAATCAATCCAAAAAAGAGACGGGTCGTTTTTCAAGGTTATCCCCGTCAGGATTTCAGGACTGCCTCTGTCAGGGGAGGTGAATGTTTCGGAATCGAGACAATTAATCCTGCTGGTATCAGAACACCCTGGATGTATTACGTAATTGTACCCTGATGTTTTGATAACAGCTCTACTTTTATGAAAGATTAATAGGGAGTTGGCCAAAGCTCCCTTTTAATTTGAGAGCATTAAATTCCCCTGGCGGTTTTATCGGAGTGAGATTCTTTGAGATATCTCGCCAGGATTTTTGGAGTCTTTTTGTATCTCCTGTTTTGTATTATCTCTATTTGTAGTCAATTTTTAACCTGCTCTTCCCGATAACTAGAATGATGTAGTGAGTTTTTGCTTGACGGACATGCTTTAAAATACTAAGCTTAATACTGCATATTTATGTACAAATTAAATAGAACTGTATCGAAATGAATTTCGGTTAACTTGTATATATCTATCAGCAACTAATAAGGACAGGAAGCGACGGGACAGCAGATATGAAAAAATGGTCAATTGAAGGAGTAACAATCCTTACCCCGGAAGAACAGTTTAAAAAGGGTACTGTTGCAATTGACGGTGCAACTATAGAAAGAGTTTCAAAGGGGACAGTTGACTCACCACTTCCTCTTGAAATTGGGGAAGGAGTCTGTGTGCCGGGGCTGATTAATGCTCATGATCATCTTCTCGGTACCTATCATCCGAAAGTCGGGAACGGTCCTTATGAAAACTGGCTTCCATGGGACAATGACCTGAAGAGTTCTCCTGTCTACCAGGAGAGGCAGCAGATTGAGAACCGTGATCTCTACCTTCTTGGTGCATACCGAAATCTTTTTTCCGGAGTGACAACTGTTTCTGACCATATTCCTCATTTTGTTGCCGAGCCGTATTATGACATGCTTCCCATGAAGGCCATTGAGGAATATTCCCTTGCCCATTCAATAGCTTCTTTTGCCCTGGCCTGGGGAGATGAAATATCTGTAGAATATGAAAAGGCAGTTGAGAATGATCTTCCTTTTATAACACATATTGCCGAAGGGTTTGATTCTGAAACCGTTAATGATCTTGAGACCCTGTATCGAAAAGGGGGGCTTGGGGAGCATTCGGTTCTTGTTCATGGTATTGCCTTTTCCGCATCTGATATGGATAAGATCAGAGACGGGGGAGGTTCCATAGTCTGGTGTGGAGATTCCAACATGTTTATGTTCAACCAGACTCTCAATGCTAAAATGGCCCTCGACAAGGGAATTAATGTCTGTATCGGAACAGATTCGCCGATGTCAGGAGGAGAGAATATTCTCTATGAAATGAAATATGATAAGGCTCTTTTCAGGGAGCTCTATGATAAAGAACTTACCGATGAGAAGATACTGAAAATGGTCACGACCAATCCTGCCCGGGCCTTCAGACTCCATGACAGGGGGCAGGTCAGCAGGGGTTTTACCGCTGACCTGACGGTTTTCAGGCATAACGGTGTGAATGCGATAAATTCAGTGACCAATGCAGATTTGAGTGATGTGCTCCTTGTTGTTATAGATGGCAGGCCGGTTTACGGGCTGGCTGAGTATAGTGAAATATTTGATGAACTGGGTGTGAAATACCAGAATATTATTGTAGAAGGAACAGAGCGGGTAATAATTGGTGACCTGCTGGGACTGATGAAACGAATCAGCAGGGCAGTCGGTTTTAAGAAAGAATTTTCATTCATTCCCGTTGAGTTTGATTTTTAGGCGGAGATATTAGAATGGCAAACGGAAAAGCAGGCGCCGGCGGTATAATGACCAGGACTTACAAGTCCGGCTCAATTATTTATTTTGAAAATGATAAAAGTGAGTATGTCTACATACTGAAATCGGGACGAGTGATTTTAACCTCCATTAAGCTTGATACGGGTGAAGAGGTAAAGGAAGATGTGCGTCACGGTGAATTTTTCGGTGTGAAGTCAGCACTGGGAAAATATCCCCGGGAAGAAACGGCTCAAACTGTTGGTGAAACATCAGTGCTTGTTCTCGGGCTTGCGGACTTTGAGCGTCTGGTTCTCAGAAATGTAAATGTTGTTCGAAAAATGCTTCGGGTTTTCAGCAACCAGCTTCGGCGCATTCATAAGATGGTCCGGTCGGCACTGGGGGAAGGAGAGGCTGTTAATCCGGCAGTTGAACTTTTTCGAATTGGTGAATACTATTACAAGGCCGGGGTTTTTGAACAGGCTGCCTACGCTTTTAAAAAATATATGGAGTACTATCCCGATACTGAGTATGCCTCTACGGCAATGCAGAGAATCAAAGCAATCGATTCAGGTGAAGTGACTCTCGGTGGCGATGATATGGATTTCATGGACGCTACTCCCCCGGCTGCCGATACTTCCACCGAATTTTCCTTTGATGATGATGCAGGCCCCATGGATGACTTTACCGGAGAGGCAGGGGCAGGGGAAGACCAGTCAGAGCTTTCTTCTGAAATGGATGATTTTCTGGCCGGTGATGATGCCCTTGAAGATTTTGATGATTTTTCCTTTGATGGAGCCTCCGAAGAGAGTAAACCTGATTCTATTGAAGGTGCGGAAACTTTAATTTCCCAAAACCAGTTCGCCGAAGCTCTCCAGGTTCTTGATAACCTTCAGGCGTCGGGAAGTATACAGGGTGAGGGCGAAAATGCGCGGCTTCTTCTTAATCTCGGAAAATGCAAGACAGGTCTCGGGAAGTATAAAGAGGCCATGCAGCACCTTGGAAGCATGATCAAGCAGTATCCTCAGTCTGACAGCATTAAGGGTGGCTATCTTGAAATTGCCAAGGTTTTTGAAGCAGTGAATCAGAGTGAAAAAGCAAGAAATTATTTAATGAAGGTATCTTCCATGCCTCCTCAGGATCATTTGACCGAAGAGGCCCGGGAAAAATTGAACCAGCTATAGGTAGCTTTTATGACAATGCCACTGGATGACAACTTTTTTGAGAAATTTGGCGTGGAATATTCACCTAATGAGATTATTTTCTGTGAATATGAGCCGGGTAATGAGTTTTATTTCATTCACAGCGGGCGTATCCGAATTTCAAAACTGATAAATAATAGAGAAAAAACTCTGGATGTCTTGACCACCGGGGATGTTTTTGGAGAAATGTCAATTCTTGAACAGGAGCCCCGATCGGCAACTGCAATAGCAATGGATCATGTGAAACTGTTGAAGTTTCATCGTGATAATTTCGATGCCCTTCTTCAGGGAAATCCCCAGCTGGCCTATAAACTTCTTCTGATTTTTTCAAAACGTATTTATGATGCGAAGCGCCGTCTGATGATTCTTCTTCTCGAAGAACCGAATTTGAAAGTTATGGATGTGCTTATTATGCTTGCAGAGCAGGATCCTCACCTCGATCTGCAGAATGAAATTTCCCTGCCGGTGACATCCCAGCAGGTTGCCAGCTGGGCTGGAATGGCCGAGGCGGACGTGCAGAAAGAGCTGAATCATCAAAGTCAGTTAGATAAGATAGAACTTTACGGTGACCGTATTGTAGTAAAAAATATCAGGGACTTTCAGCGAGTTGTAACTTCGCGCAGAAAAAACATGTATACCTGATATTCCCTGCAGTTCCCCTGATTACAGTTTAGGTAAGAATAAACTCTAAAGAGGGTGTGTAGCTCCCAAAGGGACCACACACCCTCTTTAGATAAAAATTATGTTTTGGAATGAACTCTGATATTTTTTCCTTGATAAATATTCTGCTGTTTTTAGTTTGTTCATTAAACATATACAGGCTCCCGTAGCTCAGGTGGATAGAGCAGTGGTTTCCTAAACCATGTGCCGGAGGTTCGAGTCCCCCCGGGAGCGAAGATTTTTTATTCGAACAGACTGCAGCGGGTTACTCCGCTCTTTTTTTTACGGGAAATTCGCCTTTCTTTTTTCGTTTTTAACATGGATCAGCCTTTAAGATGCGGAAGTCTCGAAATTGTCACGACAGCAAACCAGGAGTTATAAATGGAAAATAAATTAAATGAACTGGTTGCCCGGTTTAAGGACATTGAAGGTGAAATGGTCAAGCCGGAAATCATCTCTGACCAGAATAAACTTCGTGAACTAAACAAGGAGCATGCTCAGCTGACTCCCGTGATGAACAATTACAATGAATGGAAAAAATCAAAGGAAGAACTTGCAGATAACGAAGAGCTCATTAAGTCTGAAACTGACGATGAGATGAAAAATCTTCTCAGCGAAGAGATAGCCGTATTAAAAAATAAAATTGAAACCTTGAGTGAAACGCTTATTCTTCAGCTTTTACCAAAGGACCCGAATTCAGGGAAAGATATTATCCTTGAGATCAGGGCAGGTACTGGTGGTGACGAGGCGGCTCTTTTTGCCGCAGACCTGTTTCGGATGTACACCAGGTATGCTGATATAAAGGGCTGGAAGACGGAGCTGATTGAAGGCAGTCCGACAGAGATTGGGGGCTACAAAGAGGTTACCTTCTCGATAAGAAGTGACGAGGCGTACGATAATCTTAAGTATGAATCCGGGGGTCATCGGGTTCAGCGGGTCCCGACAACTGAGTCAGGGGGAAGAATACATACCTCTGCCGTTACTGTTGCCGTGCTGCCGGAAGCTCAGGAAAATGATATTGAGATTGATCCCAATGACCTGCGTTTTGATGTATACCGCGCTTCTGGTCATGGGGGACAATCGGTTAATACTACTGACTCAGCTGTTCGAATTACTCATATTCCCACCGGAATGATAGTGACATGCCAGGATGAAAAATCTCAGCATAAGAATAAAGCAAAGGCTCTGCGGGTTCTTCGGGCCCGTCTCTACGAAAAGGAAACCAAGGAACGTATGGCCCGGGAATCTCAGATTCGTAAATCTCAAATTGGGTCAGGTGACAGAAGTGAAAGGATTCGAACCTACAACTTCCCTCAATCCCGAATGACTGATCACAGAATTGGCCTCACTCTCTACTCCCTTGAAGCATTTCTCTCAGGTGAAATCGATGAAGCTGTTGAGGCCCTGAAAAAGAAGGAAGCAGAAGAACTGTTGAAGACAGTTAACCAGTGGGCAGGGATTGACCTTTCAGGAAATTTTAAAAAAATCTGTTAATGTCCTCAAAGAAGCCGGGATAGATTCCCCGGTCCTTGATGCTGAAGTGATTATTGCCCACGCTGCTGATATTGAGCGACACAGGATAATTATTGACGGCTCCATGGAAGTTGCCGGCGCCCTTGAGAAACAGATAACTTCCCTCATAGAAAGGCGGGCAGAAGGAGTTCCTGTCGCATACTTGACCGGAGAGAGGGAGTTCTACTCACTTTCCTTTGGAGTCAATGAACATGTTTTAATCCCGAGGCCTGAAACCGAGCTGCTGGTTGATATGGCCGTCTACTATGCCCCGCAGAATGGAAGGGTGCTCGATCTCGGAACCGGTTCAGGATGTGTTGCCGCGGCTTTAAAATACTCAAGAAAGGATCTTAAGGTTTTTGCCTCTGATATATCTGAGCAGGCCCTTAAGACTGCCATGGAAAACAGTAACTCAATATTTTCAGAGAGTGATATTGAATTCCGGTGCGGTGATCTTTTTGAGCCCTGGAAGGGTGAGCTCTTTGATGTTATTGTCTCCAATCCTCCCTATATAGACCCTGCTGAAGAGGAAAGCCTTGATCTTGCCTGGGAACCCTCCCTGGCTTTATATTGTGAGGAAAGAGGTCTCTCGGTTACCAGAAAACTGGTTGAAGAAGCAGGGGCATATATTGCCGCAAAAGGAATCATTATTCTTGAAATCGGAAGTAATATGAAAGATTTTATCCTTGAACTGGGCCAGGGTCACGATTATCATGTGTCTGTTCTCAATGACTACAGCGGTTTGCCGAGAGTAGCTACCCTGCGAAAATCAGAGTGATAAAGATGACGTTGCTAATTGAACAGCTAAAAAAATTAACTACTTTTTTCATTATACTTCTCTTTCTGTTCCTCCTGAATATTTTTTTTAATGTTAACTATCAGTGGAATGGGATTTCCATAATAGTCCGGGTTTACATATTTCTTCTTTCCTTTTATATGATTTCAAATATTGCAAGCCTCGATGTCGAATCGCTTAAAAAAGAATATTCTGAAAAAAAAGGATTTCTCGGAATATTGTATCTTTTCTTTCAAATTCGTCTTGCCCCTGTTATTGTCATATATTTAGTTACATTTCTATACGGGCTTGTCGATCATATTGGAGCCCTTTACTGGCCCGGTCTTCCTGTTGTGAATCTGTTAAACGGCAGGTTTGCAAATACGGTCATCTACAGTGTTATTCTTTTAATGATTTTGAAAATGAAGCGGGACCCTCAGGTTTCAATTCCTGTGTTTCTTGCCGTATCAGTGTTTTATCTCCTTGTTCTGGATAAACTTGTGTATATATATTTCAGTGACGGGATGGCAGTTTCGATTATTAAAGTGATGAAATATTCACTTTTATTCTTTTTCCTCTTTTATGAATTCTTCTATAAAAAAAATCGTCTTTTTCATTTTGCTGTTGCGGGAGTTATTTCCGGTGCTTTAAGTCACGGGGTAGTAACCGGGCTTTTGCTGCTTTTTGTTGTTTTTCAGCCCGGGGATTCTCATGTTTATTATCATGCATCAAAAAGACTGCTGAAAAGCGGTTATTATTATCATCTTAAGGATGTTGAAAAAAATATTATCAAGTACAGGTTTTACCATAAAATTGACGATTTTCTTAAATATTCAAAAATTTATAAAAATGATATAGAGTACAGCAAAAGAGAATGGCAGGATATTATTAAAAATTCACCTCCTGACTCTGTGGATGCCATACTTCAGTACATTTCCGGTAAATCGATACAGCTTGATTATAAATTCATAATTAATTACGTTATTAAAAATATTAATGTACAAAAGGGTCAGCTCAGCCAGAGTGAAAATATTAACGATTATGCTGCGAAATATCTTAATCACAACAGAGAGTATTTTTTTAAGGCTATAGAAAAACAGAGCAGGCTTGTTAAGGTCTGGGGTATAAAAGTGGCGGGAATAGCCCGGGACATTGAATCAATGCCTTGGCTGATTGATGAACTTTCAAGTTTTGATGTTGAAGACAGCATAAATGCCTATGGTGCTTTAAAGAAAATAACCGGAATAGACCCGGCACGGGGAAAAAATCTTCAGGCCAACAGTCCTGAGGTCATTGCACGGTTCAGGCAGTTTTATCAGGACTATCACAAAAAACCTCGATAGGGCAATCGCTGCATAAAGGATTTCTCGCCTTGCAGATGTCCCGTCCATGTCGAATGAACAGGAGGTGTGCTGCATTCCATTTGTCTTTGGGAATTAATGTGCAGAGGACCTTTTCGATTTCCAGAGGATTTTTTGAAGAGATGTAGCCGAGGCGGTTTGAAATGCGCATGACGTGGGTATCTACCGCCAGTGCAGGATGACCATATCCTACTGAAAGTATTACATTGGCTGATTTTCGTCCCACACCTGGAAGCTTCATCAGCTTCTCTCTGTCCACAGGAAGTGTTCCATTGAATTGCTTCATTACCATTTCTGCCATGCTGATTATGTTCGATGCCTTATTGCGGTAAAAGCCGGTACTTTTTATTATTTCCCTGACCTCTTGGAGCCTGGCGGCAGCAAGGGTATTGAAGTCCGGGTAGCGTAAAAAAAGTTCACCGGTTACCCCGTTTACCTGTTTATCCGTAGTCTGGGCAGAGAGGACAACCGCTACGGCAAGCTGGTAGACATTATCGAAATTAAGGTCAGCCTTGACTTCCCCGTAATACTTGATCAGGGAATTTATTATTTTGCTGGAAGTTTTTTTTTCCATTGAGTTACTCGAGATCGATGAGAATTTCTGCAGCCCTGTCCAGAGCAAGAGCCCGATGGCTTATGGTGTTTTTTGTTTCCAGGGAGAGCTGAGCCATTGTCTTGTTGTATTTGTGAAGGAAGAAAATTGGATCATAGCCGAAGCCCCCTGATCCCCGCATCTCAGTTATTATCTCCCCGGAACAGCGTCCTTCTGCGGTATATTCACTTCCATCAGGAAAAACGAGGGCAATAACGCAGATAAAGTGGGCGGTTCTGCCGATGACAATATTCCGCATTTCTTCGAGAAGTTTCATGTTTCTTTCAGTGTCGGTTATTCCCGCTCCCCCATATCGGGCAGAATAGACACCGGGTCGGCCGTTAAGGGCATCAACAGCAAGTCCTGAGTCGTCGGCCAGTACTGGTAATCCGGTAAATTGAGAAATCTCCCGGGCTTTTTTCAGGGCGTTTTCGGCAAAGGTTTTACCGTCTTCTTCGACTTCCGGTGCCCCGTCAAATTCATCAAGGGATAAAGGAAGAATGTTTTTTATTGCGGCGAACTTGTCGGTTATTTCCCGTATTTTATTCTGGTTTCGTGTTGCCAGTACAAGTTTCATGGTATCGCCTCTTTTTCTGTGCAGATGTCCGTGGAGATAAAGTGAAGCTTCAGTGTACTCTCACGGGAGCTTTTTGCAGACTGAAATTTTTTAGTGATTATTATTGAAAACAAATTGATTATTCGAGGGAATTAATACAATAATAATTTTATCAGTTTTTGAATAATATATATTTTGGAGTATCCGGTAAATATACATATGTTGAAAAAAATAAGTAAATTTTTATCAGTGGCGTTATTTATCTTCCATCTTCCCGATGTGTTGCTGGCGGCATATTTTTTTGTTTTATTTCGGCAGAGAAGCAATATCGCTGATCATGGGGGTCTCTATGTGACAGCGGGGCTGGTGGTATACTTTCTTATGCGTATTATCATAATAGGCGCCGGGGGGAACTTCTTTTATTCCCGCAGGGTCAGGGTTATTCGTGATATTATCGACCAGTTTAAAAAAGGACGTTTTACTCCCCAGGGAGTAGATATTGTCGGAGATGATGGTCTTGCGTCGGTGCTGAAAGAGCTTGTCATGGTTGGTAAGCATCTTGATAATCTGGTGAGTACCCAGCGTGATGAAATAGATAAGTTCCATGAACTGTATCAGAATATTGTCTTTTCCATCAGCTCATAATTTGTTGTTATGGATGATGAGAACGCTATTGTTTTTGCAAATGAAGGGTTTTGTAAGAAGTTTCAGCTTGATGTGGATGATATAGCCGGTAAAGGAATTGAGGAGATTTTTTATTTTGTCAACGCCCGCCTTAAAGGGGGAATTGACAGGGTAAAAAAGGAAGGAAGTTCGGTCATTCTCGAGAAAACACATCTCCTGTCTGTTAACAAGGTTTCGATAATTGCGGATATCAAAATTTCTAATATTTTAATTCAAGGCAGACGGCAGATTATTCTGATTATTGATGATGTGACAAACAAGTTGCGGAAGGATTATCAGATTTCTCTTATGAGCCAGATCTCTGAATCGATTCAGAGCGACATGGAGATAGAGCGGGTTCTTTATACAATTTTAACCGGTGTGACTTCAGGATCCGGTCTCGGTTTTAACCGGGCGATGCTTTTTCTGGTTGGTGAGGATGGAAAGACACTTGAAGGGAAGATGGCTGTGGGGCCCGATTCCTTCGAAGAGGCTATTGAAATCTGGAGCACAACAACCAGCATGACTTCGGTTATTCAAAAGGATGACAGCTTTTCAATAGAAAGCGGGAAGGAACTGCTTAAAGGTGTTTTGAAGGCCCGGTTATCCCTTGATGACGACAATGTTCTTGTCAGGGCATTGATGAAAAAGACTTTTATCCATGTTCATGATTCTTTCTCTGATGAATCAGTTGGGAGTGAAATTAGAGAGTTGGTGGATGTTAAGGAGTTTGTTGTGGTCCCTATTGTGGCGATTAATCGCTCTATTGGTGTTATCGTGGTTGATAATAAGTTTAACCAGGTTCCCATTGGTAATGACAGCATTGAGCTTTTGACTATCTTCTCTTCCCAGGCTGCTCTTTCAATCGAAAGTTTTAACAGTCTCGTTGCGGTAAAAAAAGAAATGGATAATATTTCAAGAAAACAGGATGCCATTGTTGAATCAGAAAAAATGGCCGCTGTAGGTAGAATTGCCGCACATAT
>CAZPEK010000019.1:0-1957 GCA_964585555.1 uncultured Leptospirales bacterium
GACTCCTTGAAGACTACAAGGTTGATAGGCTGGAGGTGTAAGCACAGTAATGTGTTCAGCCGACCAGTACTAATCAGTCGTGAGGCTTGACCATATTATAAAAAACCCGAGTTTTTAAACTCGGGTTTTTTTATGCCTGAAATTTATAAAAAAGAGTATAATCAATTATGGGCACACTCCTTTTCTGCTAATTTAATATTATTTCTCAACTATGGGAAAATGGATTGAAAAGCTGGTCCCGTCATTGCTGGTCGAAAGGTAGACTCTTCCGGTATGTTCTTTTATTATTTTGCTGCTGATAGATAAGCCTACTCCTGTACCATAGTTTCTTTTTTTACTTGTAAAGAAAGGCGACCATATTTTGGGAATTATATTCTTGGGGATACCAACACCATTATCGCTGATAACGAGAATAATTTCATTTTCTTTTTCTTTAGTATCTATTGTTATGATGCCATCAATATTTTCGCTGTATACGGTCTTTTCAATAATAGCGTCTTTAGCATTGAGTATCAGGTTAACAATTAACTGTTCGATTGATATAGTATCTCCATTTATAAAAGGAAGATCATGGTTGAGATTGCATATCAATTCAATATTATTTTTACGCAATTGATGATTTACCAGGTCAATTGCCTCGAGAATAGCTGTGTTAATATCCAGCAATTTCATTGAAAAATTACTTTTTTTGGAAAAATTTCGAATATGATCAATAATTGAGGATGATTTATCAACGAGAGATGATATTTTCTGCAGTTCCGAGAGTGCCTGGAGTTTGTCAAAATCATCGTAATTAAGGTCATCTACCATGTTTTGAGCGATTCCCTTAATGCCTGTTAATGGTTGAGCCAGTTCATGGGCAATTCCGGTAGTAACTTCAGCGAGGCTTGCATGGCGGGAAAGTTGATATAATTCAGTATCCTTCTCAGCAATAATTCGTCTGCACTGTTCGTTACTCTGCTTTAAACGGGCAATTTTATGAGATAATTTTTTATTAGATTCGTTTGTATTGGCCATCTGTTTTACAAGGTGGATAAGTTTATCACTGTATTCTTTTATAAAAAAAGCAAATGAAAAGGGAAGAAAAACGGGAATAGATACAAATAAATGCCAGGGACTTCCATTTTTTATTATCATTAGAAAGTTAACAGTTGCAAGAAAGGTAAAGGTTTGCAGTACCCGTCTTGATGTAGTTCTTTTTATTTTATTCTGGGTAAAGAAAAGAAAAATACAGAAAAAAAGAAGGTACAATGTAAGAACTTGAACCCTCAAGTGATCAAAAATAATGACAAAGGGTATTGTGAGAATAAGCCCTGTATACAGATAAAAATATTTGATTTCATCAGTAATATTATAATAAATTCCTATCATGATCGAGTATGTGAAGGGAATGACAAGTATGGCAGAAATGATAAAAACTGACAAAAAAAACGGTTCTTTTGTAGTGGTCATTTGAAAATATGTAGGAATAATCATTACTAGTGCAGGGACGATGCAGATAATTATTATTCGGGCAATTCGATTTTTATTAAAGAGTAATACAAGAAAGGATATAACTGCGTAAAGGTAGAATAAAAAATTACAGGCAAGATGTATGGTGTCTGTTTTCATGATAAATGAATTTAGTAAGCTTTATAGTTATTTGACATCTAGCCGTAAAATTATAAGTATGTCAATGTAATAATATTTTAGATATTTGGATTTGGCAGGAGTGGATTTTTAATGGGAATTAATTGCGGTATTATCGGTTTGCCGAATGTTGGAAAGTCGACTATTTTTAATGCTCTTTCTGGTGCCGGTGCTCAAATGGCCAACTATCCATTTTGTACTATTGAGCCCAATAGAAGTATTGTTGCTGTCCCGGACAGGCGTCTTGAAAAAATTGCTGATATCCTGCAGAAGGCTAATCCCATTCCAACTAAAATGTCGAGGTAATGGAAATAACTTTCAATTGTAG
>CAZPEK010000019.1:1967-11365 GCA_964585555.1 uncultured Leptospirales bacterium
GGTCTGCAAGCCGACGATCTGCTCCAGATCCTCATCGATGTAGCCGGCCTTGTTGCCGGTGCCTCAAAGGGCGAAGGTCTGGGGAACCAGTTTCTTGGTCACATACGCCAGGTAGATGCTCTTATTCATGTGGTTCGATGTTTTTCTGACGGGGATGTCGTTCATGTGACCGGAGATCCTGATCCCGTCAGGGATATTGAAATAATTAATACAGAATTGATTCTCGCGGATCTCGAAGTGCTTCAGAGGGGAAAAGAGAAAATTGAAAAGCAAAAACGGAGTGGCATTAAAGAATCTGAGGGAAAATGTATTGTACTTGATTCAATAATTTCGCAACTCAATGACGGCAGGATGATAAAAACCCTTGAGCTTGACGATGAAAAAAAAGAAGTACTTTCAGAATTTGATGTTATTACCGGTAAGCCAATACTTTACTGTGTAAATATTGATGAAGGGGAAGTAAAGGAAGAAGAAGTCACCAAAGTGCGTCACTATGCAGAATCAAGAAATGAAGAAATAGTCTTAATAAGCGGAAAAATTGAAGAAGAAATATCAGAACTTTCCGGTGATGAGAAAGCTGAATATCTGGAAGTTCTGGGCCTTAAAGAATCAGGGCTTGATCGAATACTTAAAGCAGGGTATCGTTTAATGGGCCTGATATCTTTCTATTCATCGGCAACGGACCTTCAGGCCTGGACAATTGAGAAAGGGACAAAAGCCCCGGCTGGAGCTGGGAAAATTCATACTGATTTTGAGCGTGGTTTTATTCGGGCTGAGGTTATGAACAGCAGTGATTTATTTGACTGCGGGTCAGAGAAGGGAGTCAGAGAAAAAGGACTGTTACGAAGCGAGGGAAAAGACTACGAAATTAAAGACGGTGATATTATTAAATTCCTTTTTAATGTGTAGGTTTATTTATTACCCTGAAAATTTTATTTTGGGATCGAAGGCGTGTATCTCCCGACACCGCAAGATTAACCGAAGCTGTTACCATGAAGGGAGGCTCTATGTCCCTGATTGTTGATGTAAGGGTAATTTTTTCTTCCAGTTTACCGTTTTTTCTCAATGGGATAATAGTCCATACCAGGGCAACCCATGAATCTGCCTGCTCTTCAAAGAATTTTTCATTGGTAAAGGTGATGAAATTTTTCTTCCCCTGAATTCTGAAGAGAGGATTTGTTCTGATACTCTCTACCGGTGCGGCAACAATCAGCTGAAGTGATGGATTTGCAAAGTTTTCTATCGTTAAGGGGTATTCTTTTGAGCCTGCCCCAACTGTTATGGTGCCGGCATGGCTGTTCTCTTCATATAAAACCAGGGGTATCCCCTTTTCAGTTATTTTTTGTATGAGGAATTTATTATTGAAAACAGAAAATTTTTCAAAGGTCCTTTCTGATAAATAGGTCGAAAAAGGACGGTTATTTATATATAATCGTCCTCGATTATGGTTAACAGGGAAAACTGCACCGAATGATCCGTTGTTATCGAGATCAAGGGGAAACTGCGAGTAGAGAAAGTCGTCTTCCTTTATTGTCTTTTCTGAAATACTTCCTTTGAAAATATATCGGTCTATGGGGATTTTTACTGTTTTTTCATCAAGGATCTGATTCATGTTTTTATCAAGCGTAATCGTGGTCGTTATATGATAATTGTTGCTTCCTACATGAACAGTACTCAGGGCGGAAACATCAATTTTGAGGTCGCGGGAATGTAAAAGCAGTGGCAGGAAAATCAGTAAAGAAAGAACTGTTTTTTTCATTTTTTATTCCGGTAAATTTATTTTTTTATTATCAGCTCGTGGAGTTCTTTTCTTCCTTTTTCAGGGTTTTCATCGGAGTATCCCATGGCAATTACGGCCATTAATTCATTATCATCAGAAACTTCTAAAATTCTATTCACATCATCTTTGCGGCTAAGAATTTCTCCCAGCCATACAGCCCCGATCCCCATACTTTCTGAGGCAAGGAGTATATTCTGTATTGAGGCACCGATACTCATAATGTCTTTATCCCGGTTATATCCAGAGGGTCTGTGATAAAATACCAGTATACATGTATTGCATGTTTGCACAATTCGAGAATACTTTGTAAGTTGAGCTATCTGAAAGCGGGTATCTTTATCTTTGATGACCAGGAAACGCCACGGCTGGTTGTTTAAACCTGAAGGTGCCCATCGCGCGGCATCCAAAATAGTATCGATGCTTTCAAGGGATATATCTTTACCCTCGAATCTTCGCCGGGATCTTCTGCTGCGCAGTGTTTTTAATATCAGGTTTTCGGTCGCCATATTGCGTTAACTTCCTTTTCAATAAAATATTTAATTATAAAAATTAAAAAAAAGCAAGTCTATTATTGTAACTGTAAACGATCGGAGCTGGCTGTCAGGTCTATTGAGGATTTGCAGCGAGATAGCGGTCAAGACGCTTCTTTTTTTTATTGAGTTTTTTAAGATGATTTCCAATTATACGCTTGAAATCCAGTTCATTATGAATGATTCGATATCTTTCAGTTTCCATTTTTCCCAGGTCAGTAGTGATTTTAATCCGGCTCGCATCGGCTGCATATTTTTTAGCTTTTTGCCAGTAGGGGATAGCTTTCCTGTAATTAATTTCAGCTGTATCCAGGGAATCTCTAATCTCCTTTGAGAATTCAAGATTATAGAAATAAATTTTTTGTTTATCGTACCTCGCAGCTATTTTCATATAGTTCCGCATAATGAGAAGATTAATATGCATGAAAAAAAGACGCCGGTACTTCAGATATTCTTTGTCACTTTCAATTTTTATCAATGCATTGCTGGGGTGGCGGAATTTACACTGAAGGGCTTTTTCCATTCTATCAATATTTCTGCGCAGGGAATTTTCATTATAATGCTGGTTCATACAGTAGAGAAGATAATAATCTTCCAGAAAGTGAGGAACGGTTTTATAGTGTATTCTTGATTTTGGTATGTAATCAGAAAAGGGGACGTATTCTTTTTTCTGGTTAAAATACTGGTACTGGTAATCCTCAGCGGAAAGCTGTATTACAGTTAGAAGTAATAGTATGGTTGTTACTGTAAACTTTTTCATGATACCTGCCAGTTATCTTACTATTATCGGCAATAAAAGGGGAAAAAAGAACCTTGATATCTATTCTTCGGTGAAAAAGAGTGAAACGTATTCAATAAGGGCACGGGTGAAGGCATATTTTATTTCAGCTTCGACTCGCCATGATGACTGGGGAAAATATTTTATGGTACCCTGAAAATATTGGTTGGCTTCTACAAGAGAGGATATAGCAATATTGCGTTTAAAGAAACCGCGATTATGGCGCTCATAAAAGAGTTCTTTTTCTGCCTGATGAAGAGCCATATCCCCGTTATGATATGAACGATATGCTTCGACTTCGTATTGACTTTTATAGCTGTCTATTACATTCAGACATTCAGAGGCTCGGTAAAAGTTAAAAATCATATCCATGAATATTGAAAAATGTTCCAGCAATTCTTTATCTTTAGTGCGGGATGAAAGTTTTTTAATTCCGTGGTATGATTTACGTAGATCAAAAACCATTCGGTTATAAATGCTCGTATTAGCTGGAGATTCCCTCCGTGCCAGATTATACAGGTTATACTGGAAAAAACGATAAAGGGCATCTTTTGCGTATTCCCGCCATTGTATAAAGGACCTGATAAGATTTTCTTTGAGTATCTCCTGCTCGGGATGGACAACCTCTTCACGATTTTTTTGATTTTGTGGTTTTTTTCTGCTTTTTTCTTCTTTTTGTGGCTTTTCGGGAGCTTTTTCTTCAGGTTTTCTGGTTTTAAAACGATGACTTAAGATAATATCATAGGCCTGGTTGAGTTTACTCATTGCTGCTGTTGCCCATTCAACACGGTTCTGATTTTTATCAGGATGAAGCTCCCGGGCAAGGCGACGATATGCGGCAGTCACTGAAGCATCAGTAGCAGTTTCAGATATTTTCAGTAATGTATAACAATGTTGAATGTTCATTGGGGGAGTAAAATTTTAATTGATCCGTAATTAGCTTTTTTGATTATTTTAGTATAAGGTTTGTGTATCCTTGAACTGATAGATAAAATAATCAAGTATTAAATTTTTTGTTGACACATAAACCTATGTTTGCTTATATTATGTTTATGGCGAAAGGGGGGTTATATGGAAAAGAAAAAGCTGACTGACAAACAGGATGCAATTTTTGTATTTATAAAAGAAAATATACGGGAATCGGGTTTCCCGCCAACTGTTCGTGAAATTGGAGAGGAATTTGGCATTACTGTAAAGGGCGCCTATGATCATATCAAGGCTATTGAGAAAAAAGGTTTTATAAAAACCGAACAGAATAAATCAAGGGCTATTGTGGTTCTTCAGCCCGATGATGTAATTCCAACCGATGCGGTGAATGTTCCCGTTGTTGGAAGAATTGCCGCAGGCAGCCCGATACTGGCTAATGAAAATATTGAAGAATATTTGAGTTTTCCTAAAAGCATGGTTGGGTCTGGTGAACATTTTGGTCTTCATGTACATGGAGATTCAATGATAAATGAAGGTATTTTTGACGGTGATATTGCCATTATTCGAAAACAGAATACCGCTTCACAGGGTGAAATTATAGCAGCGATGATTGATGAAGAAGCGACATTGAAAACCTTTAAGTTGAAGGATGAGAAAGTGCATCTTATCCCGGCAAATGAGGCTTATAATACCATTATAGCGGATGATGTTGTTATCTTGGGAAAATTGTCAGCTGTATTCAGATCTTATCATTAATTGCCGTAGATGCTGCGGCAACAGAGATCCACGCACTTGACTAGAACGTGTATTATTGACAGTTCTTCAGCAATTCTTCTTTATAAAGCAGGTATTTTTGAAGAACTGTCTCTTCATTACAGAACAATATGCCCTCCTGCAGTAATCACTGAACTTACCATAAACCACTTGCAACCCGGTGCGGAATATTTTCACATATGCTGTGACAGTAAAAGGCTCTTGATTGGATATCCGGAGCCGGCTGATATAAAGAATGTTGAAGAGTGGCGAAATGGCCTGGGTCCTGGAGAAGTTGAATGTATTGCATTATATTATAAAAAAGCAGGTGATTTTATAATTCTGGACGACAGGAAGGGGGCTCTATTTTGCAAAAAAAATAATATCCCGTATATAAATGCTCTTTTGGTACCCAAAATTTTATTTTTTTCCGGGTTTTTTTCTGAAGCAAAATACAATTTACTATCCTCACTTCTCTTTGAAGAAGGCAGATACTCTGAGAAAATTTCTCAATATGCTTCCAATATGCAAATAAAAGATCTTTCTGAGTTTTTAATAAATTAAGATTAATTTTTATCAAAGCAGAATTCTCTGTCTAATTGGGCTTGACGCTATTCCATTTATATGTTCATAATAAAAAAGTAAAGCAGGCTCAAATAAACCTGGTGCAAAATTGATATTGATTCAATAGTACTTAATTATTGTATGATTTCTTCAGGAGAGAATATGGACAAGGCATTCCGAAAAGAGATATCTGAAAAAATTGAACGGGGTGAGGATGTTTCTTTTTCTTTTAAGTTTTTGGATCCGAAACGGCTGATGCTGATAAACAGTGTAATGGCAAAGCACCTGGGGAAAATGGATCATATTTTTCTTTTAAATTCGATAGTTACTATTATCCGTGAAGTAGTTGTTAACGCAATGAAGGCAAATGCTAAACGGGTATTTTTTTATAAGAATAATCTCGATATTAGAAAAAATGATGATTATAAAAAGGGGATGGATCGTTTTAAAAATGAAGTTATAGGTGAATTCGAATTAATTGAGAGTGATTTAAATAATAGTGATTACTATATACATATGAGTTTTGCCCTGGCAGGGAAAGATCTTGATATAAAGATAGTTAATAACTCTCCAATTCTGCCTGAAGAACTTGAAAGGATTAATCATAGAATTGCACAGGCGAAAAAATATAATGATTTTTCAGAAGCCTATGAAGAAATACAGGACGATAGTGAAGGTGCCGGACTGGGGATTGTACTGACAATTTTGTTTTTAAAGAATATGGGGATAAATCCAGATTCTTTTAAGCTGGCGAGCAACGGGAAAATTACCCAGACAGTATTAAAAATTCCGAGAGAATTACGGCCTTCGACCCTCACAAAAAGTATTAGAGATGAAATTGTCAATGATGTAGAAGGTATACCCACATTTCCTGAAAATATTTTAGAATTGATGAGGCTTTGCAATGATCAGGAAGCCAGTATCGAAATGATATCTGGAAAAATAGAGACGGATCCTGCTCTTGCTTCTGATGTGATTAAATTATCAAATTCTGCAGGATTTGTTCCGGGGAAACGAATAGATTCAGTATCTGAAGCAGTAAAAACCATTGGCTTGAAAAATGTTAATGCCATATTAATGGCAAGTAATGCACGGCGAATTCTTGATAAAAGATATGCTAATTTTGAAGAAATATGGACCCATTGCAACAGAACTGCCTTCTATGCAAGGCATATCGCATCTATTCTAAAAAAACAAAAGTTTTCAGAAAAAGTTTTTATGGCGGGTTTGCTTCATGATTTAGGTAAAATTGTTTTACTGGCAACCCGTATCGAACTGGTTGAAAAAATAGCTGAAACAGTGAAAAACAGAAAAATGAGATCCTCAACAATGATGGAAGAAATTTCTATTGGTATCAGTCATTCCGAAATTGGTGAACTTATTTCAAAGAAATGGAATTTTCCTGAATACCTGGTTGAGGCGATTCGATATCATCATGCACCACTCAGTTCTTCTCAGGAGCACAGGAGCCTCGTAGAAATAGTTTATCTTGCAAATATGATGGTTGGGGTGAGTGACCGCAGGTATTATTACTATTACTGTGATGAAGGTGTACTTGAACGATTTGGAATTAATAATGAGAAAGATTTTATTGCACTTAAAGATAAATTAAATGAAAAATGGGAAAAGGCAACTCTTGAGTAAGATTACTTCATTTGCACAGAAAAAGATCTTTTGCTGTTATTTGAAAATATTGTTACCGATATATTATTTATAAATATACCGGTAACCCCTTCCTCTATTGAGAAACCAGTTTATTCTTCATTCTCCTGAAATCGAAAAAGCCGGCCAATATCAAAATATTTCCATGCTTGAGAATCGGCAGCCTGTTCCTGGAGATCTAAATCAGCAGCTTTAATGACAGCAGGTAGAACCAATAATGCTCCAATCGTTGTTGCTACCATAGTGACCGCTGTAAGAAAACTGAAAAGAATAATTGGTTTAAAATTAGAAACAGTAAGTATCAGAAAACCAAAAATAAGAGCAAGGGAAGTATAGACAATTGCCCGTCCTGATATTGCAAGTGTTTTGGCAATAGTCTCATCCATACTGTATCCCAGGGTTCGAAAATGACGATAAGTATTGAGAAAATGTATGGTATCATCTATGCCGATTCCTATGGTTACTGATGCGATAATTGCTGTCGCAACATCAAGACGAATCCCAAACCACCCCATAATCCCGAAATTAAACAGTACTGCCACAGTGATAGGGATTAAAGCAGTAAGTCCGGCATAGAAATTCTTAAATAAAAGGAATACAACCAGAGCGACAACAATAAGACTAAATAAAAGAGACATCATCTGGCCCTTGACAATGTAATGCATCAACCGAACCATAATTTTCGGTTCACCCGAGGTTTTAAAGGTATAACCTGGAGGAATATTTTCTTTTATATATGTTTCAATATGATTAATAATTTTTACCATGTGTGAGGTGCTGAGGTATTCATTCTCTGGTTCATGAATTCTTGCAAAAATATTCGCAGTTTTGAAATCATAATCAACATAAGGTTCAAAAACGTCAATTCTACCATCATCATTTTCGTCTTCACCGGAGAAAATTTCAATATAGCTTTCGATATCTATTTTTTTGTCTGGAATGGTATAAAATTTACGGTCCCCTTTATTCATGGCCATGTGCATCGTTTTAATAAAATCTGAAAAGCCTTCAGTTCTACCGATATGTATATGACGGTTCTCCGGGGCTCCAAGGTGATTTCTCAATTTTTCAGTGAACTTGAGAAACTCGGGTTCCAGGACACCCTTTTTTTTGCCCGAATCTATAATAATATTAAGGCCGGAATAGCCCCCGAATTTTTGACCAATATACCATGAGCTGGTAAGCACCGGATCGCCGGGCTTAAAGTAAGCGTGTACTGAAGTTTCAGCTTTAATTTTTAAAAGTCCTGCGATAGAAATTGCAATTATAATCGCTGTAATAGCAAGAATTGCTTTATAATGTTTTGTCGAAAGTAGAGTGAAATATTCAATGAGCTTATCAACAAGGCGGCTTACCAGTGTCGTTCTGTTTGTCGAAAGAATATTTTTTTCTTCAGCATCAGAAGAAGACATGAGGGAAAGAAAAGCCGGAATCATGGTAACCGATAAAATTACCGCAAAGAGAACTCCGATAGCCTGGAACACTCCCCACTCCTTAATTGCGCTTACTTCATTGGTTATTAACATAAAAAAACCGACAAAGGTTGTAAGCCCCGCAAGAATTACTGTTAATGAAATATGAAGCATTGATTTTGTAAGACCAACATTAGCTGAAGATTTGTGAATCTGATCGAGATCCATATAATACTGGTTAAGAATATGAATTGAATAGGAACTTCCAACAGCTAGAATAAGGGGGGGGAGACAGACGCCCATAATGGTAAGTTTATATCCCAGATGTCCCATGAGTCCCATGATCCATATGTCAGCTATATTCATAGTAAGAAAAGGAAGTAGTACGCCGCGAATAGATCGAAAATTAAGGAAAAAGATAATAACAATTGCAATTATTACAAGAGGAAGAAAGGTTTTAAGGTCATTCTGCATATAATGATTCATGGTTGTATTAATATAGGGAATCCCCTGTATAACAGCTTTCAGTTTCGGATAACCGGTGGCGATTGCCTGCATCTCGTCAGGTATGTCATAGTCAATCTCGTTACTGGTAAGACGTAGAATCATTGCAAAGTCAGTGATTTTCCCTGTTTTTTTGTCTCGTGCATAGATTCCCTTTTCATAAGCAGGATTGTTTAAGAGCCTTTTTTTAAAAAGAGAAAGTTCTTCTTTTGTCCGGGGAATTTTGCGGTTGCCATTTTCGTTTTTTTCGATAAGGCTGTAGGTAAGCAGGGTGTCATTTTCTCCGCGAACATCCTCGGCGGTCAGGGGGGATACTATCAGGTCAACCAGTTCTTTCTTTTTAAGATTGTTGGAAAATTTGAGTGCATTTTTAAGCTTTTCTTTTTCCGGCGAAGTGAGGGCCTTTGACTTCCCCCTGATATTTTTTAATTTTCTTTGAAGGCTTCTCTGGAAAACCTCTTGTAAAAAGGGAAAAGCAGATAGCAGCT
>CAZPEK010000019.1:11375-18098 GCA_964585555.1 uncultured Leptospirales bacterium
ACTACTGTGTGTCCGGCAGGAGTGGATATTCCGGGAGAAATTCTGAATTATAAGGCCGACAATCCCGGTCGAATCTCCGGTTCGATTATCGGATTATTCGATATGCCATCGCTGTTTGGGCGTTTACTAAAAACAGGATCATTATTAAAAGAAGAGATCAGTTCTGTCGTTGAAACTGTTTTTGTCAGAATCTGGTCGAGTCGTTTGATGCGGTTGACTTCCTTTTCCCCATCCCATGTAATATATTCTTCAATGTCCTGGTGGAAATGATCGAGATCAGTTAAGAACTCATGCTCAAGGATTTTGTCACTGGTGAGGCTGAAAATAAGAAAATTGCCCGTGTTGCCGAAAACTTTTTTAGTTTCTTCATTGGTAATATATTCGGCGTCATGTTTCGGCATCATGACTTCGAGGGAGTTTTCAAATTCAAGCTTAAAAACACCCGTTCCAAGAAGGATAGTGATAAGAGTAATGACCGCGAGAATGGGCAAGGGGTAACGAATAACGAAGTTCAAAAATTTATTCATAGACTTTAAAGCTCCTTAAGGAATCTGTTGTAATTTTTTTACAGCAGATTGTTTTAATAATCCTGATTGATATAAAGCAGATGATCGGGATCACTGATACTATTTAACTGGTCGCTGATCAGATTGAATGTCTTTGGATAATAAAGATTTATAATAGGTATTTTCCCATAATACGTATATATGTTATCTCCTGCCGAAGGTGTTTCATCGCCGTCAGCATCATAGAGGGCATAGATGTTGATGTTCATTTGTGAAGTGTCGGCTATGCCGTCATAGAGAGCTGAAAAAACCGGCAGGGTGTAGAGGTGGCCTGGATCATCGACATAGGGCATTATTTCCATGGCGAGGACATAATTGACATCTGTTATTCCAAAGGTATCAGCTCCATCTTCATGGACTGCAATGATAATAAAATTATCTCCGGCAGCAACACCGGCGGGACCATTGGTGATGTCAATTTTGAACTGTAGTTCAGTCGCATAGTCATAAAGATCACGGTTTATCTGGAATTTCCAGTCTCCCGTTGATTGATGAAATGCCTGGTTGGGCGCAGCATCTGAAAGGACAACACCAAACTGGAAAGCAGAGGTATTACTGTTCTGGAAAAATCCGACTTTATCGCCAGGGGTATGAGAAGGACCGGGTGTCGGATCAGGAAATCCACCGTCATTATCAAGATCCCAGAGACCAATAACCATAACTTCATCACCGGGAACAAGATCAGTAGCAGAAAGATTAATGTTGAAGTCGGTGCTTCCGGCATTGAGCTTTGTAAAGGCCTTGATGACGTTAAGGGGATTAGAAAAGAGTTCCATGGGATCTGTGGTCTTCGCCACCATAATGTACATGGGGGCTGATTCGGTATCGTAACCAGCAGGCCGTTCGAAATCTCCTTCGATGGACATGGTATATCCGGAAGGAGTCGGTATACTCATAGAAAGGTTAATGTCGATATCGGGAGTAACGCCATTGTTAACGGTGATTCTGGAAGGAATACCATTAGCATTGATACTGTAGTAGCCCATTGTATCGCCGCCATCAGGAATGCCGTTACCGTTCACATCAAGCAGGGCCATAACGTAGAGCCCTTCAACAGGAACATCATAATCAAAGGGAAGAATATTGAGGGAGTAGGGTGTATCTCCTGCTCCCTTACTGATCGTTGTATAACCGAGAATTTTTTCTACATCAATATCAGAAACATTCATGGAAGTGAGTTCTTCAGGATAGGCAACCAGCAGCACATCACCAGAACCGGATCCGGAAATAGTGCCGGCTACAGAAGCATTATGTTCGTAGAGGAGATGATTCGCGGCAAAAAGCCATGATCCCCCTGATGATATATTATTATTACCCGCTGCAAGGGTGAGGGTCATTTCGAAGGAATCAATGCTGGTAGTATGATAAAAGCCCACCATGTCTCCGGCAGTCGGTTCAGGGAATCCGCCGCTGTTATCTTTGTCCCAGAGTGCAATAATCATTACTTCACTCCCGGGGATAAGGCTGGTAGATGACAGGTCAAGTTCAAAGTCTGTTGCTCCGGCATCAAGTTTTTTAAAGCCATGGATTGACGATGCAGGGCTGCTGAGCAAGGCGGCAGGGTCATCTCCCGTGGCAACCATGATATACAGGGGAGCTGAAGCGGAACTGTACCCTGCCGGTGCGTCAACGTTGCCGGAAAGGGTAATGGTGAAACCTGATGGTGTGTCGATGTCCCTTGAGAGGGAAAGGTCTATGCCGGCTTGTTCTCCCTCATTGATAACCAGGGGATCTGGAATGCCATCAGAGGTGCTGCTGAAATATCCCATACCGTCACCTGCATCAGGGAGGCCGTTGCCATTTCGGTCATAGAGGGCAATGATATACACATCTGAAATCGGCACATCAAAGGAAAGAGGCATGATGTTGAGAGTGTAAGCCTGAGGGCCAAAACTTTTTTCTACAGTATGGTATGCAATTACATTATCTATATTAAGATCAGCAGGATTAAGTGATGTCAGTTCTCCTGTATAGGCTATCAGGATAACTGCCGACTCTTCTTCATCAGTTAAGTTTCCAGTAACTGAAGCGTCGTATCCGTACATGGTTCTATCAACACCGAAGGCATTGTCATCATCAGGTATAACGGTATTGGCACCCTCCGCCAGGGTAATGGTCATGCTGTAATTTTCGAGACTTTTAGAATGATAAAAACCGATTACATCTCCGGGAGTGGGATCGGGAAAACCACCAGTGCTGTCTTTGTCAAAGAGGGCAATAACCATGACTTCATCTCCGGGGACCAGGCTTGTTAATGAAAGATCAAGATTAAAATTTGCGGCTCCGGGAGCAAGTTTTTGAAATGATCGAATACTCGATACAGGATCTTCGAGGAGCGCTTCCGGACTTTCTGAATCGGCAACCATAATGTAGAGGGGAGGCGATTCTGCATTGTAGCCCTCGGGTGGTGTAACATTGCCGTTTATTGAAATGCTGTATCCTGAAGGCGTATCTATAGCCATTGAGAAATTGATGTCAATTGAGGAAGTTGTACCTTCGTTGATAGTAAGGGGTATCGGCACATCGCCACCACCGGTATAAAATCCAAGGCTGTCCCCGCCATCGGGTTGACCATTGCCGTTTACATCGAGAAGCGCCATGATATATACATTCTCAATGGGAACATCATGCCCCATGGCCATAACAGGAAGTGTATATGCCTGGGGACCAGATTCTTTATCAACTGTGGTGTAGGCAATAACATTATCTGCCTCAAGAAGTCCGACATCAAATGATGATATTTCACCTGTATAGGCAAAAAGAATAACTGAACCGGCCTCTTCGTTGTTGATGGTGCCGGTTATTTCAGCTTCATAATCATAGAGCGTTCTGTTAACAGGAAAAACCCAGTTGCCGGTTTCAATTACCGTGTTATTACCCTCAATGAGGGTTACTTCCATGTGGTAATCATCCAGTGATGTGGTATGATAAAAACCGATGGCATCACCTGCTGTCGGTTTCGGGAACCCGCCGTCATTGTCTTTGTCCCAGAGGGCGATAACCATAATATCATCACCTGCATGAAGAGCGGTAGAAGAAAGATCTATACTGAAATCAGTGGAACCGGGGTCGAGTTTTTGAAAAGCTGTAATGCCTGCAGCCGGGTTGTCAAGAATTTGAGATGGGTCAGAAGCATTAGTGACCATAACATAGAGAGGTGCTGATGAAGAACTATAGCCTTCGGGGGGCTGTATATTCCCTTCCAGGGTTATGGTGCTTCCTGAAGGTTCAGGGATATCCATGGTAAGGGGGATATCTATGCCCGTGGAGGCTCCTTCGGTGACCGTGATCCTTTTGGGAATCCCGTCACTATCGGCGTGAAAGCCCATGCGGTCACCCCCGTCGGGGAGGCCGTTTCCATTGACGTCAAGGAGTGCAATACAGTAGACATCGGCAATGGGCAGATCGAAACCGAGGGGCATAATCTCAAGGTTGTAGGGAGTGTTTTCATCGCTACGGGTCATTTCATGGTAGCCGATTATTCGGTTCACATCAAGATCTCCCGCATTCATGGATGTTATTTCTCCCGTATAGGCGATAAGAAGCAGCTGCCCTGAACCGGTGCCGGTAACTGAACCGGCTATTGATGCGCTAAAATCGTAGAGGGTACGGTTAATTGAAAAGCTGCGGGACTCTCCCGGTACAATAGTATTTGTCCCCTCTTCGAGAGTAACAGTCATGGAAAAGTCAGAGAGATTAGGGGTGTGATAAAATCCCAGGAGGTCACCGACCGTTGGTTTAGGGAATCCGCCGTCATTGTCTTTATCCCAGAGGCCGATAATCATGACCTCATCACCTGGCTTAAGGGCGGTATCTGAAAGATCAATGGTGAAGTTAACTGTGCCGGGATCAAGTTTTGTAAAGGCCCGTATCGAATTAACTGCATCGTCGAGAAGACTGGCAGGATTGTCTGTTTCCGCAACCATGATATAGAGGGGGGGGGAATCGCTGGTATAGCCCTCAGGTATCGCAGGATGCCCTTCCAGAGAAATCGTGTATCCTGAGGGGACTGGAATATCAGTAGAAAAAGAAATGTCAAGGCCTGGATTTTCACCTTCAAGAATTGTCACTCTTTCGGGGATACCTTCAGCATCGGAATAAAAACCAATACGGTCTCCCGCATCAGGTGAGCCGTTTCCGTTCGCATCGAAGACCGCCATGATGTAGACATTTTCTACCGGCACATCGGCGCCATAGGGCATGATATGTGCGTTGAAGGCAACAGTCTCCTGGTCTTTGGTTATTCTTTCAAAGGCCATGATAAGATCTGTATTGATGCTCTCAGTACTGAAAGATGAAATTTCTCCCCGGTAGGCAAAGAGAATTACTTCACCGGTTTCCGGACCTGAAAGAGAACCGCTTACCGAGGCATCATATTCGAAAACTTCCCTGTTGAGAGAAATCTGAATATTATTTTCTCCATCCTGGAGCACAAGTGCCGGTTCCTTGTTTTCTTGATTTATGTAAAATCCGATGAGGTCCCCTGTATCGGGGTAAGGAAGTTTATTCTCATAGTTGTTGTCAGCAAATGCACTGACATAGATCGTATCACCTGGATTGATGCCGAGATCAGAAAGGTTGAGATGAAATTCACCGCTGTTGTCAACGGTGATCATGGTGATAATGTTATGTATCGGGTCATCTTTAATGGCTTGAAAATTGTCACTATCAGATACTACCAGAAAAACCGGCCCTGAAAGGATCGGGTCACCGGAAAAGTTGAGGTTACCAGTCAGAGTCATACTCCCTGGCCTGGGAGCTCCGCAGGAAGAGAGCAGAGCAAGAAATAACAGCGCGGTAAAAAATGTCTTAAAGCGAGTATTCATAACGCAGCCTCACTTTGAAAAAATCGTTATTGGTATATATGCCGAGAAAAGAATTATCCCCGCCAGGAAGCCATGTAGACGCGCCAGTAATACGGATGCCATTTGTGAAGGTGTAGCCAATGCCAGGCAACAGCAGGGTGCTTGCATTATTGAGATCAGTGATACTGGTTAATGAAACCTTCAGTTTGCTGTCAAGAAAGGTATCATCAAAGCGGACAGCCATGATATCCCCAAGCATGGGTTCCATTATTTCACTCGCCCCAAAGGCACTGGGACGGCTCCATTCAACAGTAAGAACCGCCTCTCCATCATGGGAGGGGAATATTTTTTCTAATGGTATAAAGTAATTTATCCCAAGGGAAGACCGCAGGGCGTGATAGGTGGTCACTGCAAAGGGAAAATCAGGAAGATCAGCATCCAGATTCTGGTCTACGACTCCGGGCTTCATGGGATAGTAGGCCACTTCACCCTGTAAAACAAATTTATAAACAGTTTTGGAAAAAGATAAACCGACAGCGGGACTGATCCGGTATTCAGGGAGCACCGCAGCGGAAGGGGGCTGATCAGGGATTACCGCAAGGGTTCCAATGGGTCTGAAGATCGGTTCAACATCGGGGCCATAGTAGGCGCTCAAGTTAAAATCAGTACTCCAGAGGTTAGTGGCAAATTGAATACCAACCGCCATGTTTTTGCCATTCATATCCATGGCCTGTGGATTAAGAACTTCAATCGGGTAGCCTCGTTCTTCATAGCGGATTCCCCAGAAGGTACGGCTCCCGGGAATAAGTACTGGTACATGAATGGGGACATAGACAAGCTCAATGCTGCTGTCACCAATATAAAAAAGGGCAGCCAGTGACGGTACCCCCTGTTTCAGTTCATCTTCATCCCGTGAAAGTGCCTCTCGCATATCCATGGGATTAAAGTATGCCGTGGGGTTAAAAATATCAGTATCTATAAAATCTGTATTCGGTGCAGGAATGTCACATTGGCCATAGCCGTTATCTCCCCAAGGCACGATCGTTCCATCCTGCTTAAGACCTACGGAATGATGATAACCTCCCACAATTGAAGTATAGGCATTATTCGGTTCTGGGATATCACATTGATGATCCAAATTCCAACCAATGGCTACAACTGAACCATCTGATTTGACTCCCATACTATGATAATCGCCACAGCCTATGTTAATAAATTCCGAATTAGGCTCAGGGATATAACACTGACCGTTACCATTGTTCCCCCAAGCAACAATCGATCCGTCATCTCTTAAGCCCAGACAATGATCATGACCTGTAGCAATACAGACAAAGCCGTTATTAGGTTCAGGC